>JBARZO010000113.1:0-3537 GCA_049650165.1 Rubrobacteraceae bacterium | reverse complement strand
GCCTTGAAGGTCAGCCCATAGGATACCCCATCACCCGGCTCTAGCCGCCGCACAGCCGCCACGTAGCTCTTGAGGCTCATCGCGGGCTTCAAGTTCTCTTCCGCAGGGTCTCCTTCATCACCCGCCGGGTGCAGTCCGTACAGCGCAACCCCGGGCCGGATGCAATCGTAGTGAGAGCTAGGGTGCCAGAGCGTCCCGGCGGAGTTCGCCGCGTGGACCGTTACACCACCGAACGGATGGGAGGCGAGGACTTCCTCGAACGTTGAGATCTGACGCCCGGTAGCCTCCGCGTCAGAGTCGGCGGAGGCGAAATGCGTGTAGACGCCGGTCAACTGCTCCCCGAGTATCTTCCGTGCCTCCCCCACCTCTTCCGGCTCGACCCCCCACCGGTTCATTCCGGTGTTCACCTTCAGATGCGCCCGCAGACCCGGGTGCTCCGCTATGCGGCGCGCGCTGATTATCGAGTGGGCCGTGACCGTCAAACTTTGCTGCTCCGCAAGAGGAAGAACGTCCGGAAGCAGATCCGTGAAGACCAGAATCTCGGCTTCGATCCCCGCACACCGCAACGCGGCTGCCTCTTCCACCGTGACAACGGCGAACGATTCTGCCCCGGCTTCGAGCGCGGCTTTGGAGACCTCCACAGATCCGTGACCGTAGGCGTCGGCTTTCACCACGGCCATGAGTCGGCTGTTCGGGGCCCGGCGCTTGAGTTCCCGGACGTTTTGCCGGATCGCCCCGAGGTCCACTTCGGCCCACGTGCGGGACGGGGCGCTTACCCTGTTTGGGAGAAGGCTCACTACTACTTTCGGGGGTCCTGGACGTGAAGCGCCAGGATGTCCATGCGCGAGAGCACGCCGTAGAGTTTCCGTTCGCCGGCCACCGGGAGCAGTTTGCGGTGTTCGTTCGCCATGATGGTGGCTGCTTCGGAGAGTGAAGTTTCGGCTGAGACCGTGGTGATCTCCTCGGTCATGACCTCCCGCACCGTCACGCCGGCGCTCTTGAGGATCTCCTGCTGGTATTCGTCCCAGTCGCCGAGCGGCACGATGCCGCCGAGTATGTCCAGGAAACCTGGCGACTTAATCTCCGCATCCCGGAAGATCAAATCTCCATCCGTCAAGATGCCGATCAAAGCCCCACCCTCAACCACCGGAGCCCCCGAAATACCCATCTTTGCAAACAGCCGGATCGCCGTCTCTACAGTGTCGTCCGGCCCCAAAGTAGGCCACTCCTCCTGCATAACGTCGCCAACGCTCATCCGGCGAATGTCTTGCTGCTCCACGTAGCACTCCCCAAACTCTCTAAAAGTTACCGACCATCCACCCCGATACTACCCCAAAAGGACCGAAGTAGCCGTCGAAACCTCCCATCAAATCAAGTCGAACCTTGACAACAAAACGACAACGCCATACTATATCCATAGTGGATCTAATCATTGTAGATAGATTTAGATGGAGGCGTTGATGGGTCAGGAGGAACGTAAGCCGGAGGATCAGCTCCCGTTGACTCCCGCAGTATTGAACATATTGCTCTCGTTGGCGAGCGAGGAGCGTCACGGGTACGGGATCATGCAGGAGGTCGAGCAGCGGACGGACGGAAAGATGAAGCTCGGTCCCGGCACGCTCTACAGGTCCATAAAGCAGATGCTCTCTGCGGGTCTTATCGAAGAATCCGACGAACGCCCCGACCCGGACCTGGACGATCAACGCCGCCGTTACTACCGGTTCACAAGCTTCGGCCAGCGCGTAGCCACCGCCGAGTTGGAACGCTTGGAAAGCATTGTCGGTTCAGGCAGAGAGAAAGGACTTCTACCCGGTCCACCGAGAACTGCCCTGGAGGTAGTGTAGTGCCTCCTCCGGAAAATCCCCAAGCTGCTTCTTCGACCTCTGAGCGCGTTTACGAAAAACTATTGTCTGCCTGCCCGGAAGATTTCAAGGAAGACCACGGCCCCCAGATGGCACAGGCGTTCGGAGATTTAGCCAGAGAAGAAAGGCACAGTGGGAAATTTGGTTCGATGAAGCTCTGGGTCAAAACCCTGCCAGACCTTGCCTCTACGATAATTTTAGAGCGTAACAGGAGTGGGGCCACGCTCAATCTTCAGCCGTGGCGCGGACGGATTAACGGTATCGACGTAGTTACCGCTTTCGTACTTTCTCTCGTGCTCTCTTTGGTCTTGGGAGGAATATTTGCAGCAGTCTCCTCCTACATTTACCCTGATGTCTGGACTACTTCCGGTCCGCTACCACTTGCCGGGTTTACAGCAATCGTCCTTCTTCTCAGCCTGGGAATGATTTGCACTATTGCATTGATGACCCGTGCAGAGGGCACGAATATTACCTGGCAGTCCATCGGAATGAGACGTGTATCAAGATGGTGGCTATTCGTAGGGGCTTCACTTGGCATCACTTGCTGGGCTATAGCGAGTTTAGCCGGGGCACTGTACTTCTGGATTACGGGAAAAGCTTTCTATTCAACTAATGACGAATTTTTATCGGGTTTTTCAGAAGCGTCTTTCATGGATCTCGTTTTCTTCTGGGCGGCCGTAGGGCTTTTGGGATCATTGGCTAACGAACTCTTGCTAAGAGGTATTCTGTATACCTATTTCAGAAGATGGGGCTTGTGGGTTGCGGTTTTCTTTAGCGCAGTTTTGTCGGGTCTTATGCTGTTCGGTTTCAGCTTAGCCTTATCAATCGGCATAATGCTAGGTGTGGTATTGGCGCTCGTCTACGAGCGAAGCGGCTCTTTGTGGCCGGCTGTGACTTGTGCCATCGCGATCAACACATTAGGCACCTTATTCGGTGGCCTGACTTTGTTTTGATCTTCTCGAGTTGGGAACAACAGAGTCGGCTACAAAACCTCACGCATGGCCTTCGGAATGTAAGCCAACAAGTCAGTAGCAATGAAACTCTCACTGGGCAGGCTTGTTTCTTCCAACCACAACTCCGCCGCCCGACCGTGGACCCAGGCGCCAGCGCGGGCTGCTTCGTAAGGTTCCATGCCTCGTGAGAGCAAAGACCCGATCACACCGGAGAGCACATCTCCCGTCCCGGCGGTAGCGAGCGCGACACCGCCGGTCGAGTTTACAGCCGTCCGACCGCCTTCGGTGACTATGGTGTCGGAGCCTTTGAGCAGCACACAACAACCGTGCTTCTCTGACGCTTCCCACGCCGAGCGGAGCCTCCGGGCCTGAAGCTCTTTCGTCCCGCTCTCCATGAGTCGGCCCAGCTCTCCGGGATGTGGAGTGATGACCGTTGGAGCCTGTCTTTGGGAGATGGCGTCCGAGCCGGAGAGGTTGGAGATCGCATCGGCGTCAAGGAGCACCGGGATCTCTACGCCTTGCAAGATGCCTTCGACGAGCTTCGTCCCCTCTTCCCCGGTTCCCATTCCCGGACCGATCACGATGGCGGTCGCACGCTCAGCCTGATCCACTATTTGGTCCAGCGCCTCCGAGGTCATCTGTCCGGAATCATCCTTCGGCATCCCGTAAACGAGCGCCTCTGTGAGCCGGAGGTCCACGTCCGGGGCGGCGCTCGCCGGTGT
>JBARZO010000112.1:0-3974 GCA_049650165.1 Rubrobacteraceae bacterium | reverse complement strand
CTTTTTGCGTGGCAAGATGCCTGACGCTCAACGCCAGTTACGAGCCCGTGGCCCTGGTGCCGGTGAAGAGGGCTATCGTCCTCGTCGTCTCTGAAAAGGCTGAGATCGTGGAGGCGAACCTGGATCGCAGGATACGCTCGGAGAACGCCGAGTATCCTTATCCGCTCGTTATTCGCCTCGTCCGGTACGTCGAGATACCGCGTCGCCTGCGGCGCCACGTCACCAACACCATCCTCTTCGCCCGCGACAACTACCGGTGCCAGTACTGCTCCAAACATCGTGACGACCTGAACCGGCGCGATTGTCTTACTCGGGATCACGTCAAACCCGTCTCACGCGGCGGCGGCAACACCTGGGACAATGTCGTGACCGCCTGCACCAAGTGCAACGCCCGTAAGGGAAACCGGCTCCCGATGGAGTGCGGAATGTATCCCAAGACCACGCCGAAAGAGCCGCGCTACGTGGTGATGGTTTGGTATTCGCGCGGCCTGAACGAGACCCAACGCCGCTACGTCGAGCAGTTCTACGGCGAGGCCTCTCTGGCATAAAGTTGCTCTAGGTGATTTTGGGGCGGCTTTTCGCGATCCCTTGCTATAATAATTCTTCGTCGTCCGGCAACCGGCAGGGTTTTCTTGGAATACAACGACTTCGCCAACGGGATAGAGAGGATCGTCGCCAATGTCGAGCGTGCCGTCTCGGGCAAGCACGAGGAGATCTTCGGTGCGGTCGTCGCCCTCGTGGCCGGGGGACACGTACTTATCGAAGACGTGCCCGGCGTCGGAAAGACCCTGCTCGCAAAGTCGCTCGCCCGCTCCATAGAGGCGGAGTTCCGGCGGATACAGTTCACCCCGGACCTCTTGCCCGCCGATGTAACGGGATTGAACGTCTATAACCAGGGCGACCGGGACTTCGAGTTCTGGGCGGGGCCGGTCTTTGCGAACGTGGTGCTGGCCGATGAGATCAACCGCGCCAGCCCCAAGACCCAGAGCGCACTCCTGGAAGCGATGGAGGAGGGCTCGGTCACGGTAGACGGCGACACCCGGATGCTGCCCCAGCCTTTCGGCGTGCTCGCCACCCAGAACCCGGTCGAGCACGAGGGAACCTATCCGCTGCCGCACGCGGAGTTGGACCGATTTATGATCCGCATGCACATCGGATACCCGGATGAGGACGCGGAGATGAGCCTCTTGAAGCTCTCCCGCGACCCGACCGCCGACTTGGAGCCGGTGGTGAGCGTGGAGGAGTTTCTGGAGATGCGGCGGCTGGCCTGGGAGGTCCACGCGAGCGAGGCCGTGCTGCGCTACGTGGTCTCCGTAACCTCGGCGACCCGCGATCGGGAAGACGTTTATCTGGGGGCTTCGCCGCGGGCGAGCCGGATGCTGCTCGCCGTCGCAAAGGCCAGCGCCGCTGCCAGTGGACGCTCCTACTGTATCCCCGACGACGTGAAGAACCTGGCCCCGGCGGTGCTGGGACACAGGATCATCCCTTCCGCCGAGGCGCGTCAGTCCGAATCCACGAATGGCTCTACCGGGTCCGGTGGTATCACCGCGAATATCGTGCGCGAGATACTGGGCTCCGTACCGGTCACCGAGGCCGTGTAGCCTTGGGTCGGAGACGCTCTTCGTCCCAGCAGCGTTCTGCGCGGCGCGTCTCTAGGATCTCCATCCGGCCCACGGCCCGCGGTTGGCAGGCTATTATCTTCGGGGTTCTAGTGATGTTCGTGGCCCGTATGATCGGGACCACCCAGTTCTACCAACTCGGGTACGCCCTGGTGGGCCTCGTTTTGGCCGCGCTCGTACTGGGCCTTCTGGGCTCGCGGGGCATCGAGTTCTCCCGAAACCTGCCGGCGGGTGTCCGATTCACCGCCGGCAAGCTCGCCCGGATAGACCTCTTGCTCTCGAACAGCTCCCGCTTCGGTACCTCGGAGGTGGAGGTTATAGATCGGCTGCCCAAACCGCAGAGCTTCGAGGTCCCAGCCCTTCGGGGCGGCGGGGGAGACGTAGTAGAAGTTCCCGTGACTTTCGAGCGCCGGGGACTCTACGAGTTGGGGCCGGCGGAGGTCCGGGCGCTGGAGCCTTTCCGGCTGCTGCGGTTCGTCCGCAAGTTCCGGGATCGCACAGAGGCCGTAGTCTACCCGGAAGTCCACGAGCTCTCGGGTTTCTCTCTGGGGAGCGGCAACACGGAAGCCGGGGCCCGCGGGGCGCTCGGCCAGCGGGGGGAGGAGTTCGCGGGTCTTCGCGAGTACCGGCGGGGCGACGATCGGCGGCACATCCACTGGAAGAGCGTTGCCCGCACCGGGGAGCTGTTCGTAAAAGAATTCGCCCTGCAGGCCCCCCGACGTTACACGGTGGCCCTGGATTTGCGGCGGCAGGGGCTCCGCGTTCCGGAGCAAGAGGTGGAAGACGCCGTCTCGGCTGCGGCCTCGGTTCTGACGCACTTGAAGGATGAAGGGCTGCCGTTTCGTTTGATCGGCACGGACCGGGAACGTGTCGCCACGGAGTTTGGCTCGGACGAGAAGTCTTACTGGACTGCAATGCGCCTTCTCGCCACGGTAAAGGCCGGAGGAAACGTGGAGCTGGGCGCCTCTGTATTGGACGAGCGCAAGCGGCTCGGTGAGGGGGTGGTCCTGATCTCCCGAACGGTCGAAGACTCGCTGCCGTCCGCCGTCCGCAAGCTGCGGGGTGCGGGGCTCTCGGTGGTCGTCTTGATGCTCGCGACGCACACCTATCGCTATGGTGGGACCGGAGAGCAAGGCATAGTTCGAGAGGCCGAATTCTTGCGGGACCTCGCCCGGTTGGAAACCTCCGGGGCGGCGGTGCGGACCGTTCGTTATCCCGAGGGCGTGGCCGGTCTCTCTGGGCGAGATAGGGCGACCGGCTGATGGGCGGCGCCTGGGTTCGGGTCTGGCTTTACCTGGCGGTGCTGGTTACCGGTCTGTCCTTTAGCACAGTTTTTACCGGGGAAGTGGCCGGTAGCTCTTCCTACGAGGCGTCTGGACAGGCCTTCGGAATAATGCTGGGCGCCTCGCTCGTCGCTATTGCGGTAGGTTCCGCGGGGAAGTACAGGTTTGTTCTGATCCCCCCGTCCATCGTCTTGTACACGATGTTCGCAGTCTACGGGTTCCCCCCGGTCACGCTCTCCGGCTGGCGATCGTTGTTTTTGGAAGTTGGGGCCGACGTCTACGAGGCCGGCAACGTCATGTATCTGGAGCCCGTACCTTACGATATCTTCCCTGGCCTACTACTGCTAATGATTCCCCTGGTTATGGTGCTGGCCGCCTTCTCGACCTCGATGACGCTCTACGAACGGAGTCCGGTCGTTTCGGTGGTCGTTCTGGGCGTGACCATCGCGATCATCAGCACCTCCAGTTTCGAGACGGGCATCAGCCCTTACTTCTTCGTTTTCCTCGTCTCCGCCGTAGCTTTGCTACTCGGCGCGGGCTCCGAGAGAGAGACTAAGAGCCCGGGGCGTCCGGCTGTTATAGCCGGGGCGGTTCTGGTCTTCCTCGTGCTCGCGCTGCCGCGGCTACCGTACTCGGATCTCACGGCAACGCCGGGCCTCATAGATTGGACCAACGTTGGTAACTGGGGTACTTCCCGTCTGGAGACCCAGGCTGATGTGGGAGACTATCTGAACGGCGGCCGGGATGCGACGCTCTTCAAAGTGCGGAGCCAGGAGCCGCTCGAATGGCGCGGCGGGACCCTCGACTACTTTAACGGAGCGCGGTGGTCGGACACCACAGGTTCCGGAGAAGACGACGGGGAAGAGATAGCAACCGGTATTCAGACGCGTACCGTGCGGCAGCAGGTCGAAATACTAAACGCCCGCACGACCCTGGTGTTTGGGGGGTACAAGATCATCCAGACCTCCCTGGAGGAAGCCCGGCAGAACTCCGACGGCTCGTGGTCCGTAGACGAGCAACTCGAATCCGGCAGCGAGTACACCGTCATCTCCGAAGTTCCACAGCCTACGGA
>JBARZO010000111.1:0-7540 GCA_049650165.1 Rubrobacteraceae bacterium | reverse complement strand
CGAATGTTCACTTACCCAACATATTCACCATACCTGTCGGGTTTTCAGAAGCACGCCCGGCAGGATTCGAACCTGCGACCTGCGGATTAGAAGTCCGCTGCTCTATCCAGCTGAGCTACGGGCGCTTCGGTTAGATCCACGCCGCACTGTGGGCGACGAGAGCGGGTGAGGGGAATCGAACCCCCATCATCAGCTTGGAAGGCTGGGGCTCTACCATTGAGCTACACCCGCATTTCGTGTCACGGCGGTCGGGGCGAGAGGATTCGAACCTCCGACCCCCTGCTCCCAAAGCAGGTGCGCTACCAGACTGCGCCACGCCCCGCCGAGACTGAAAGCAAGTATAACAAACGGACGGTCTGCTTTAAATTACCGCCGCCGGAGCCACCGCTTCTATTTCCTCCCCAAGAAAGCGACTTCCGAGCGCGGCGAATCCCTGAGGGTCGTCACTGCACACGAATGTGGAGCGTCCGTAATCTTCCATGTCGCGCGGTCTCCTGAGATATCCCCGGCGTGAGAGGACCCGGCCTACCTCCAAGGCGGTTTGGCCGGCGGAAGAGATGAGCCGCACCTCCGGCCCGAGGATGCGGTTGATGGTGGCACTGATCAGGGGGTAGTGCGTACAGCCCAGAACCACGGCCCCAACCCGCTGTTGCAAAAGGGGCTCCAGATACTCCCAAGCCATGCTCTCCAACTCCGGTCCTTCCGTAATGCCCTTCTCGATACACGGTACGAACTCCGGCGCAGCCTGTTCATAGACCTTTACCCCTGCGTCTACGTTATGGACGGCCCTCGTGTAAGCCTTGCTGCTCACGGTTCCCTCCGTTGCCAGGATGCCTACACGACGGTTCAGGGTGTCCAATACCGCCGCCCGCGCTCCTGGTTCGATAACCCCGATTATCGGTGGGTCGAACGCCTCCTGGACCGCCTCCAGGGCCGCCGCCGTCGCCGTGTTACAGGCCACCACGACCAACTTTACGTTCAGGGTTGTGAGGTAGTCGACGATCTCGAAGGCGAACTCCCGAACTTCCTCCAGGTTTCGTACCCCGTATGGAACCCGCGCGGTATCACCGAAGTAGACTGTGTTCTCGTAAGGAAGCCGGTCCCGGATCTCTGCCAGCACCGTCAGCCCGCCGACGCCCGAATCGAAGACTCCTATGGGACGAGGATCGCTCACGAGACTAGATTATAGCTATATAGAGCAGCTATAACAGGCTAAAACCTTACCCTGTATACTTTTTCTGCAAGGCTGCTGGATCTTACGCCAGGGCATCAAAGAAACGAAGTCCTGCCAACGAGAAGAGGCCCGGCCAACAGACCGGACCTCACTATAGTGGAGGCGGCGGGACTCGAACCCGCGTCCGCGAGCGCGCCGTCTGCAAGATTCTACGAGCGTAGCTCCCGGTTTAGTTTCGCCTTGCGCTGCGAACCAGGGCGCCGCAGCGGGGCTAGTCCTTTAAGATGTTCCTCAAGAGCCCCGGACCGGGACCAATGAGGTGAGCCTACTAGATGACACCGGGGACCGGGCCGTAGGCTGCCCAGGCCGATGAGTCGCTTTTATTTAAGCGGCTAGAGCCATTTCGTTATCGGCGTGTATCTTTTGTGCCGGCGTTTTACGAGTCTCCAGCAAACTCGGCTCGTCTCACTGGACGCAGTCCGCTCACGTCGAAACCAATGCGCCCCCATACAAAGCTTATTCTACCATTTCGGGACCTGGGATCAACGCCGGAGGCGCTCTTTCATCGCCCGGTCCATCTCCCGGTCGGCGGTCTTTTTGGCGATTTCTCGCCGTTTGTCGTACTCTTTTTTGCGGCTGGCGACGGCGATCTGAAGCTTTATTACGCCGTTCTTGGAGTAGAGCTTCAGCGGTATGAGAGTCTTTCCCTCTTCCTGAGTCTTGCCGATGAGACGGTCGATCTCTTTCCGGTGCAGCAACAGCTTCCGGTCCCGGGTCGGGTGTTGGTCTGCGTGGGCCGCGTTGGCGTACGGGGAGATGTGTGACCCGATCAGGAACGCTTCCCCATCCCGCATACGGGCGTAGCTTTCCTTCAGGTTCGCCCGGCCTGCCCGCACGGATTTGACCTCCGGACCGGTGAGCGTAAGCCCGGCCTCGTAAGTTTCTTCTATGTGGAAGTCGTGCAGGGCTTTCTTGTTGCGTGCGAAGTCCGTCATATCCTCTGTACCACTCGCAGTTCCGCCCGTTTCATCAACGGGATCACGTCTATCAATTCTACCATTACCCGATCTCCAACCCGGTACGAGGAACCGATGGAGTCGTTCGACAGAACCACCCCGTTCTCCTCCAATTCCCACCAGCCGGGGAGCTTGCTGACGTGTACCAGACCCGTCGCCCCGCTCTCCAACTCCACGAAAAGGCCGAAAACGGTCGTGCTGACGATGGTTCCCTCCAACACCTCGCCCACCAGGTCTCGAAGGAGCCACATCAGCGTGTACTGGTCTGCGGTGCGCTCACAGATCACACCCCGGTACTCCCTCTCGGAGATGCGAGCCGTCACCTCCGCAAGGTCGTCAGGCAACTCGTCGTCCAGAAGCGCCCGGTGGACCAACACATCGGCGTAACGCCGGATCGGCGAGGTGAAGTGCGTGTAGTCTTCGAGTGCGAGGCCGTAGTGGCCGGAGTTTTGATGTGTGTAGAAAGCGCGTGGCAGTGAACGCAGGATCAGGTAGTTCACCGCGTCGGACTTCGCCATCTGGGAAATGACGCCCAGGTTCTCCGGCGCCGGTTCCGCCTGCAACCCGACGGCCGCAAGGCGAATTTTCAGCGTCTCCAGGTCTTCGGCGTCCGGGGTATCGTGTACCCGGAACACACCCGTTCCCCGACTCTGCAAGGTCTTCGCCACGGACTCGTTGGCGAGCACCATCAGCTCCTCTATAAGCTCTCGCGCCGGTGTCGAACGCCGAACCCCGGATGAAAGCGGCACGCCCTCCGGGTCCAACTCGTACTCCGGCTCACGACCACCGAAGTCCAGCTTTCCACGCACCGCAGCCTTTGTCTTTAGCTTTCGCGATAGCTCGTGCGCCACTTCGACCAGCTCTTTCTGTTCCACATCTGTCTCACCTCGAAGAAAAGCGTCGACGCCTTCGTAGGTCAGGCGGGCGTCGCTACGAATTCGGCTTCGGTAAGCCCGGCTATTCTCGACCTCGCCGGAAGCAGAGACTTCCATCTCGACCGTTACGGTCGCCCGTTCTACCTCCGGCTTCAGGGAGCAAACGTCGTTCGAGAGGCTTCGTGGCAGCATCGGGGCCACCATCCCCGGCAGGTAGACCGAGTTCGCCCGCCGGGCCGCCTCGCGATCCAGGAGGCTACCCGGCTTCACGTAGTGGGTGACGTCGGCGATGTGAACCCAAAGACGGTAGCCGTCCTCCGTGCGCCCGATGGAGATGGCGTCGTCGAAGTCTTTGGCGTCTTCACCGTCGATGGTTACAGTCGGGAGGTCGCGGAGGTCTTCTCGTTTGCCGGGGTCTTTACCCATGACACCAGCGGCTTCGCCCTCGACTTTTTCCGAGAATTCGCGGGAAGTTTCGATAGAGGCGAAGAGGGCGTCGTAGACGTTGCGCGGATCAGTGGATGGGCCCAGGACCTTCGTCACCTCGCCGCGCAGCGCGTTGTTCTTTTCGCGGGTTTGGACGAGGACGATGTCCCCGGCATCCGCGCCGCGGCGCAGCTTACGGGCGACCAGTATCGGGCGGCGCTCGTCTACAAAGAGTGGGTCAGCGACCGAATACTTCCCCCGACGAACAAGGATGCCCGGCAGGATCATGGCCTGAATACCAGATGGGATTTAATGCGTAACACGCTTCGAGTCTACCACGGGTATATAGACGCCGGTCTCCGAAAGCCGAGCTATATCTTCAGGAAACGCCTTACCGAAAGGAAGCTTCCCAGAATACCAATTGCGGCGCCTACCACGAGAAGTATCAGCACAACGGCTGGCATGTTGACCGAATCTCCGGAGATAGGCACGAAGGGCAGCTCGTTCCTGGCCCACTCGACAAAGAGAGAGTTCAGCCAAACCACCGCGACACCCGAGATCACCGCCCCTACAATGCCTTGGATCAGGCCTTCCAATACGAACGGCGTCCTTACGAAACTGTCCGAAGCCCCGACGAGCTTCATCACCTCGATTTCGTTACGCCTAGAGAAGATGGAGATTCTTATGGTGTTGGAGATCAGGAGTACGCTAGAGACGAGGAAAAGAACCGTAGCCCCTCGCAGCCCCCACACCACGTAGTCCGTAACCTCCCCCACGCGCTCCACGGTCCGTTGCGGATACTCTATATCCTCCACCACGTCCCCCTCACCTTCCAGCTTCTCAGCCACGTCACTTGCACTGGACGGATCTTCGAGCTGTATTTGCAAGGAAGGCTGAACGAAGTCGCTTTCGAGTCCCTCGTATATTTCGGGCCTGTCTTTGAACATCTCCTGAAACCTCTCGAAACCTTCCTCCTGGGAGATGTAGGTTACCTCGGAGATCTCCGGGTAGCCTTCCACGCTGCTCCGAACTTCGTCGATCTTCTCTTGCGAAGCGCCCTGGACAAAGAAGGCTTCCACGCTCACATCCTTGCGGACCACGGAGATCAAACCCTCCACGTGCCCACTAACCAATAATGCCGTTCCCAACACCAACAGACATATGAACGTGGTGGTGATCGCCGTGAGGCTCATGAGCAGGTTGAGGCGCATGTTCTTGAAAGCCTCTCGCAGCGAAAAACCCAGGTTAAGCTTCATCGGCGTACGCCCCCTTGACCCGGTCCCGGATGATATTTCCATCCTCCAGGGTGACGACCCGCTTCTGCATTACGTCCACCATGTGGCGGTCGTGCGTGGCGACGACAACTGTGGTTCCGATGCGGTGAATTCTGTTGAGGAGTTGCACGATTCCAACGCTCGTCTCCGGGTCCAGGTTGCCGGTCGGCTCGTCGGCGATCAGGATCGGCGGCTGTGACACGAAAGCTCGCGCGATGGAAACCCGCTGCTGTTCCCCGCCGGAGATTTGCTCCGGGTATTTATCGGCCTTGCCGGTGAGACCCACGATCTCCAGTATCTCCGGAACCTTCACCCGGATGGAACGTTTCTTCTGTCCCGTAACCTCCATCGCATACGCCACGTTCTCTGACACGGTCTTGTTCGGCAAGAGTTTGAAGTCTTGAAACACGCACCCGATGTTTCGGCGGTGACGGGGCACCCGGCGTCGGGGTATAGTCGAGAGTTTCGTGCCGTTCACGAAGATCGTGCCGGCCGTCGGTTCCATCTCCTTGAGCAGCAGACGAAGGATCGTTGACTTCCCGGAGCCGCTGGCCCCGACCAGGAAAACGAACTCTCCGGCCTCTACGTCCAGATTCACGTGCTCCAGCGCAACGGTGTCCTTGCCGTATACCTTCGTGACGTTGTTTAGCTCGATCATTGCTTCTCCCGTAGCAAATTTGATCTCCTGGCGTCACCCGGACTCTGGCGCAAACGGCGCAGGTCTTCGGGATTTTCTGACTACTGCGGCGAATCCCCCCTCCAGGGCAGCGCCGGTCGCGGCACAAGATAACAGCCGTTCGATACTTTATCAACCATTTCCGGCATTCAAAGGTATACTCTCCAACCTGCCGAAAAAGATCAAGTATCCCTCTTTCACCTCGACCCTGGATACCTTTGCGTCATACGGTAGATCCTCTAGCGGATAACTAAAATCCGCCTCCTTGAGCAACTCATCGGCCAGATTCTGCGGCAACCGGAACCCGAACGCCGACACCCGACGGGGCTCGAAAACTAATTCCTGATCCAGAATCTCCAAACTACCCTGCACGGCGACCGGTACATCGACGCCCAACAACTTGGTCCCGGATCTCACCGTTACCTCGCCTTCTTCGAGTTCCACGCCTTCTATCGGGATGTCTTGCGACGCCGAGCCCGCGATTCTGGCGACCTCTTTTTCCGAGACCTCCATCCGAAGGTCCCCGGATAGCGGCTCCCGGCTGACAAAGCCTCCACCACCCACGCTCTTCATCATATTCAAGTCGAACGGATCGAGGTCTATCGTAACCTTGCGAGGCCGGACATCCCCGAAGTCAGTGTCTCCCAGCGAGATTTGCCCCTGCGCGAAAGATCCGGACAACATCTTTGGCGGCGGGTCGCTCCTCAGGCTGACTTCGGGTGTGTTTCGGAGTCCCATCTCGTTCTTGATACTCTTGCCAGCGGCGCTGCCTATTAGAGGAGGCAGGAAAGTGTAAGTCCCGATTAAGACTACAGCGAACAACACCAGCAAGATACCGCCCACGGACCACCAGAGCCAGGATACGGAGAATAAGGCTGCTCTCAAGAAATCCCCCTTATCCGAGGCTTTTCTTGCACATTCATGGGCAATAAGCTAGGAGGATTCCGGCGGCGTCCTGGTTTTAAGGTAAGAGTAGATGAACGGGTCCAGGGCTCCGTCCAGAATGCGGTCCACGTCCCCCGACTGCTCACCGGTTCGGACGTCCTTGACAAGCTTGTAAGGGTGAAGGACGTAAGACCGGATCTGAGACCCCCACTCGATGTTCGCCTTCTCACCACTTTGGGCGGCTATTTCCTGCTCGCGCTTTTCGCGCTGCAATTCAAAGAGCCGCGCCCGTAGAATACGCATCGCTACTTCCCGGTTCTGGTGCTGGCTCCGCTCGTTCTGACACTGGGCGACAATACCGCTCGGCAGGTGCGTGATCCTGACCGCCGAGTCCGTCTTATTGACGTGCTGCCCACCGGCACCCGAAGCCCGGTAAGTGTCTATCTTCAGCTCTTTCTCGTCGATGTCCACTTCGACCGCGTCGTCTATAACCGGCGCGACCGCGACGGAGGCGAAGCTTGTGTGTCGCCGCGCCCCGGCGTCGAACGGGCTGATCCTGACCAGACGATGAACCCCCCGCTCGGCCGACAAGAGCCCGAAAGCATACTCACCGTCGATGCTGAAGGTGGCGCTCTTTATGCCGGCCTCCTCTCCCTCCGTGACCTCGATAACCTCCAGGCCGAACTCCCGACGCTCGGCCCACCGCCGATACATCCTGGAGAGCATGTCCGCCCAGTCCTGGGAGTCAATCCCGCCGGCGCACGGATTAATGGGAAGTATGGCCGGTCCGTCATCGTATTCTCCCGAAAAGAGCCGCGCCACCTCCTGCTCTTCCAAAACCTGCTCGACGTGTTGCAACTCGCCTTCGACTTCGGAGCGTAGATCCTCATCCTCTTCAGCCAACTCCAGCAACTCTCCCGAGTCGGATAAACGGCCCCTTAACTCTTCCAGCAGCCGCAGGCGGCTTTCGACCCGCGAGAATCGGGCGGAGACATTACGGGCTTCCTCCTGGTTGTCCCAAAAGCCCGGTCGGCTCATCTCCTCCGTGAGCTTGTCCGCCCGGGCCCGTAGACTCCCGAGGTCGAAGAATTGCTCCAGTTCCGTGAGACGTCCCTCTAGCTCCGTGGTTTTCTCCTGCAACTCGGTCACTAGCCGGTCTGGGCCGCAGCTCCGCCCTCAGCCATGAACCGCTGATGCTCGGCGGTGTTCTCCAG
>JBARZO010000110.1:0-2590 GCA_049650165.1 Rubrobacteraceae bacterium | reverse complement strand
AGTCACGGTTGCAGACCAACTCCCGTTAGATAGGGAACTGAAAGGGATTATCGTTACGGGCTCGTGGACATCGAGACGGGTTGCAGACCAACTCCCGTTAGATAGGGAACTGAAAGAACCTGCATTGGTACCGGGTGAGCCTGGACCAAGAGTTGCAGACCAACTCCCGTTAGATAGGGAACTGAAAGGCTCCGTTACCTGGGCAGAGGCGGCGTCGCCCCGCTTGGTTGCAGACCAACTCCCGTTAGATAGGGAACTGAAAGCCTGTAAAGGATCTGCAACGTGCTCGGATCGTCGGGTTGCAGACCAACTCCCGTTGGATGGAATGCCAGTTAGGTCATGTTACATGGCGTCCGCCCATCACCTTCAAAACCCGCGCCGAAAGCTCAAGGCTCTGGTGCAATGCTGCGGATGGGGATTCTCCAGAGAGCCATGCGGCAAGAAATCCGGCGCACAGAGAGTCCCCGGCTCCCGTCGCATCCACGACGTTTGTGGGCACAGCGGGAAGCGACGTCCGTTCTCCGTCCGAGCCTGCATACAGCGCTCCTTCCGCGCCGAGCTTTAGCACGACTCCTGGGTAATAACGGACGAGAGCTTCTGCTATGGCGTGAGGATCTTCAGCGCCGGAGAGTAATGCGCCTTCTTCGCGGTTTGGGAAGCAGAGGTCGGCGCCGTTCGTCCATTCCAGGAACTTTTGCGGGCCGAGATCCTCTAGCAGCGGTACAGACGAGGGGTCTACGGAGATGCTCATGCCGGACTTCCGCGCCAGTGACAGGGCTTCCAGGGCGGTTTCTTTTCGGCTGTCTCCTAGAAACAGGTAGCCTGAGAGGTGTAGGTGGGTTCCTTTCTGGAAAAGGTCGGTCGGCAGGTCTTTTGGGGTCAGGGTCTCGCCGGCGCCGCGGTCGGTGATCATGGTCCGCTCCCCCACCTCGTCTACCATTACGAAGACTTTGCCAGTTTCGACCGAAGGATCTCGGACGACGTGCGTTACGACTCCGACACGCTCCAGCTCTTCGACTAGATACTCTCCGAAAACGTCGTCACCGACCCGTCCTACGAAGTGCGTCTCGACGCCGAGATGGGCGAGCCAGTAGGCGGTGTTCGCCCCGGAGCCGCCGGCGGCAGTGTGTATGGGCGTGAAAGTGTCGGTCCCGAAAGCAACGTCGTCCACCTTCGCGAGCAGGTCGTAGACGAGGTCCCCGACCACCACTACCCGCGGCGTGCTCATCTTGCGACGTTTGCGTGGGCCGCGGCGATACGGGCGGCGAGCCGGGCATTGTTGCGAATTATCTGCTTGTTGACCCGCAAGCTCTCCCCGCCCGTTTCCCGCCGGAAATGATTCAGTAGAAAAGGCGTAACCTCCTTGCCGCGCACACCCCGGTGTCTCAGCTCATCCAAAGCCGCTTTCAACACCCGGTCGTGGAGACCGGGGTCGAGTTGTTCGTTTTCCGGGATGGGATTGGAGATCACCACCGCCGAGTCTCCCGAGAGCTCGCGCCGGGCAACCAACAACCGGGCGGCTTCTTCTTCGTCCTCCAAAACCCAATCCAGGTTTTCTCCGGAATCGGCAAGGTAGAAGCCGGGGAACCGCGAGGTACGATAGCCGACTACGAGCACCCCCAGCGTTTCTAGCTGCTCCAGGGTCGCCGATACATCAAGGATAGACTTGACACCGGAGCAGACGACGGCAATCGGCGTTCGGGAAAGCGTCGCGAGATCCGCAGAGACATCCCAGCTCTCCCGCGCCTCCCGGTGAACACCGCCGAGGCCGCCGGTGGCGAAAAGATTTATGCCCGCGCGGGCGGCGAGGTGTGCAGTAGCTGAGACTGTCGTGGCGCCGGAGTTCTTCTTTGCGACGGCCGCAGACAGGTCGCGGATCGAGAGCTTGGGGATGTCGTCAGTGTTCGCCATTAGCTCCAGCTCCGCAGGTTCTAGTCCGACCTTTGCAGCTCCGTCTACAACCCCAATAGTGGCGGGTACGACTCCTTCTTCGCGGATCAGGCTCTCAACCTCGCGGGCGAGCTGCAGGTTGTCCGGGCGCGGGAGGCCGTGTGCGATGAGGGTGGACTCAAGCGCCACGACCGGATCGCCGTTTTGCAGGGCGTCAGCTACGTCAGGACGGATCTCCATGGTGGAGATCATAGCGGGTTCTTACGCGGCAGGCTCTACACAGCGCGGGTCGTTGTTGGAAGGGCTATTTACGAAGCGGCTTACCGGATAGGCTTCCATAGCCTCCGAAGGATAGGGCTCCAGTAGGCCGGTGAGCGGCTCCTTTTCCTGTACCTCGGGATCTAGCCAGAAATCGTAGTTTTCGGGGTCCAGAATTACCGGCATGCGGTTGTGGACGGGGGCGAGGAGATCATTGGCTTCGGTGGTGAGAATGGTGCAGGAGTGGACCTCGGGACCGCCTTCGTCCTGCCAGGTTTCCCAGAGTCCGGCGAGGGCAAAGGTGTCTCCATCTTGCAGACGGATGTGGAAGGGTTGTTTTGAGCCGTTCGTTTTCTGCCACTCGTAGAAGCCGTCGGTGGGGATGAGGCACCGCCGCTTTTTGAATGCGGTACGGAAAGAGGGTTTTTCGGCGGCGGTCTCG
>JBARZO010000109.1:0-5489 GCA_049650165.1 Rubrobacteraceae bacterium | reverse complement strand
GTGCATGACACTATCCTTTCTCTCGACAACGGGTCAAACTCTCTTTTCTTCTCTTCCTCCAGCGGTCTCCCAACGCTCCATTCGCGGCAAGCCGTCGGAACCCCGGACGAACCCCGGGAGCGTCAGTGATGGTTGTTCGTCTTGCTCTTTTTCGGGAGCCTTCGTCGCCAGGCTGAGGTAACATTCGGCCGTGCGGTTCCAACTATAGTGCTCCAGGGCTCTCTCGCGGCCTCGCTTTGCGTAGGTCTCCCAGGTCTCCCGGTCATCCAGTAGACGGAGCAAGTTTGCGGCAATGTCGTCCGGGTCGTGTGGATCGGCCAGCAGGCCTGCTTGGCCCTCGTCGGTGGTCTCGCGGGGGCCGCCGTTCTTGGTTGCGACGACGGGCAGGCCGACGGCCATAGCCTCGATCACGGTCATGCCGAACGGCTCGTACTCGGCGGGCAGGCAGAATACGCCGCCGGTATCCGCGCCCCAGCGGTAGAGCGCGGCGAGCGCCGTCTGTCCCGACAAACTGAAAGCCGAGACCCGGCCCCAGAGACCGGATTCTTCTATCCTGGCTATGAGTTCGTCTATAACCGGCCGCTGCTCATCCGTAGCTTCGTCGGGATAATGGAAAGGATCTTCGAGGCCACGGGTGATCATGACGAGGTTCGCCCGACTCCGAAGCTCTTCGGAACCGGCGAATGCTTTCACGAGTCCCAGGTGATTCTTTTTGGGGTCCAGGCGGCTCCAGGCTATGACGGCGGGTAGTTCTTGCCGGTCGGGTGCTATGTCTCGCTCGTGGACAGCCTGTATCTTTTCCAACACTTCGTCTTCCCAGGGGCTCCGGGCGTCGGGGGAGAAGATGTCGAAATTTGCGCCGGGCGCTATAACGGCGAAGCGTCCGTCGCCCTCGGGTTCCGCCACGTCCCGGTAGGCCGGATGGTCGTACTGTTCGTAACGCTCGGCCATGCTGTTCGTAACGATAGACTTTGCCCGCGAAACGGCGGTGCGCTCCGCCTCGATGCGGGCGCTGAAGTTGTACCGGGCGTCGACTTCCCGGAGAATGTCGGGGTCTCCGGAATCTTTCACCAGGGTGTCTAGTTTCCAGGCTCCTAGCGAGTGGCCGGTAAAGGTAAATGGTACTCCCGAGGCCTCCTCCAGCCACGCGGCGGCGAGTCCCCCATCAGCGTAATGGCCGGTCCAGAGATCCGGCCACGCGCCTTCTCCCCGGTACAAACGGGCTATGCCCTCAACCCATTCTCCGAGGTAGGGCCAGAGCTCTTCTTTGGGCAGGAAGTGGTCTGGACCGCACGGCAGGCGCAGGATGCGGATGTCGGGGTGACCCGAGTATGAGTCGGTTGCTTCAGCAAACTCTGGCCATTCGGGATCTACGATGCGGCGGGTTAGGATATCCGAGCTGTGGCCCATTTCGCCCAGTTTGCGGGCAACTTCCCGGACGTAGACGAGTTGGCCGCCGAAATCCGGGTGGGCCGCAAGGTAGCTGTTCCCGGAGTCGAAGTTTCCTTGCGGGTTTAAGAAGGCGAAGTGTACTGTTTCAACCTTTCTCGCTACGGATCTGGGCAGTTTCTGGTTTATCCGGGTTTTCGGCTTCTACACTCTGTACGCTGTCTTCCGGCAAACCATCTAGCTTGGCGTACAACTCATCCCGATCTACCTCCAGAGGGAGCGGCCCAACCCGAGCCAGCTTTAGCTCTACGATCTCCCGGGCGAACAGGGCGCAACGTTGTAGCGAGTTGCCGTCGAGCAGCGCAATGAGAAAACCAGCCCAGAAAGAATCACCGGCACCGGTGGCGTCCTTGACCTCGACCGAGCGGGCAGGAATGTGCCCGATCAAATTACCGTCGTCGGAGAGCAAGATGCCATCTGAGCCCATCGTAAGTACGACCGACTTGGCGCCCATCTCGTGGAACTTTTCGATGTACTGCTCCGGCTCGAAATCCCGCCCAAAGATGCGGCCGGCGTCATCTATCGAAGGCTTCGTTATGTCAACGTATTGATACATTTCTTCTATCACCTGGTTTGCTTCTTTGTGATGCGGCCAGATGCGTTGGCTGTAGTTGGGATCGAAGGAAACGATCTTGTTTTGGTCCCGGGCCATCTGGAAGACTTTTCGGACGGCCGAGCGGCAGGGCTCCCGCGAAAGGGCGAAGGTGGAGGCGTGTACTACCCGGGCTCGGGAGACCGGCTCCTCCATGATTTCCTCCGGCCTTAGCAGGTAGTCGCCGCTACGGGCGATCTCGAAATCCGGCTTGCCGCTAGTCGAAGAGACGAAGGCCACTGTCGTGCGGGTGCGATGGTCCATCACCAGGTAGTCGGTAGAGACCCCGTGTCGCTGGAGTTCGCTCTTTATGAACTTGCCGAAGGCGCCGATGCCAGTTTTGGAGATCACGGCGGACGTGCCCTGCAGCTTCGATACGTTGACCGCGATGTTGGCCGGTGATCCTCCCAGGTAACGCCGGAAAGTCGTCGCGTTACGCAGCCAGTCGGTCTGTTCTATGGAGATGAAATCCACTAACGTCTCGCCGACGGACAGCAGATCTATAGGGGTCTTATCATTCATTTTCCGCCCTCCTGGGCAATTCGGTTTGGGCGTAGTAGATGTTTCACTCTGTATAGCCGAGTTCGACTCCCGCCGCTACCGTCGTCCGCCAGTATCCCAATACACGCCCACTTGCGCAAGCGATTTATACCCAACCCAAGGAAGCCCTAGACACTGTACCTCTATGTAGTTTTCTCTCACAGACCGTATCTAGACGGTAATATTTTGGGGCGCAACCTGTGAAGGAGAGATAAAGATGAGCGATAGTGGTTACTCACGCGGGCGCGAGTTTTCGCCGCTGGCGGACAAGGTGTTTCGCCTGGTCACGGCGGGACATACCGCTGTTTATCGGGCCACCGGCGGCAAGCTGGGGGGCAAGATGCAGGGTAGTCCGGTGCTTCTACTCGAAACCACCGGTCGGAAGAGCGGGAAGGTGCGCACTACGCCGCTACTTTATCTTCCGGATGGAGGCAACATGGTGATCGTAGCTTCAAAAGGCGGCGCCACGAAACACCCTGCCTGGTGGTTGAACCTGAGAGCAAACCCCGAAACCAAAGTTCAGTTGGGGTCCCGTACCATCGAAGTGCGGGCTGAAGAGACCGTGGGAGAGGACAGAGGGCGGTTGTGGCGGCGGCTCGTCGCGATGTATCCCGGGTACGCAGACTACCAGCGGCGCACCGACCGGGAGATTCCGGTCGTGAGGCTCAGCACCCCCGGTTAGCGCCTGAGTTAGAATGTGCGCGGCATTTATCCCAGAAGCCGTTCAAGACAGTTTCCGGAGAGGACCAGGGTGGCGCCGACAGTTCATGAAGTCTCGTTCCCGAGGGCGGAAAAGCTCGATGGATACCTGACGTTGCCAGAGGGAGGCTCGGAGAACAAACACCCCGGCGTGGTGGTCGTACACGAGGTCTTCGGCCTGAACGAGAACATTAAGGGCGTGGCGGATCGTTTAGCCGGGGAAGGCTATGCGGCGCTCGCGGTTGACCTTTTCTCCGACCGAAAGCGGGCGAATTGCGTGGCCCGATTCTTGAACGGTATGCTAACGAACTCCCTGGATCATGGAGCTATACGCGACCTCAAAACCTCTTTGAGCTACCTGGCCGGGCTGCCGGAGGTGGACGATGAACGGCTCGGCGCCATAGGCTTCTCGTTGGGGGGGAGCTTCGTGACCGCCTGGGCCTGTACGGACGACCGGCTGGGGGCCGTCGCCTCATATTACGGCGTGAACCCGCGTCCTTTGGAGGCCGTCCGGCATTCCTGCCCGGTCGTCGGTTCGTACCCCGAAAAGGACTTCACCGGCGTACAGGCGCAGAAGCTGGAACAAGAGTTGAAGAATGGGGGCGTGGCGCACGACATAAAGGTTTATCCTGAAGCCCGGCACTCGTTCTTCAACGAATACAGGTCTAAGGTCCACGACCCGGCCGCTTCTGAGGACTCCTGGCGACGAACGCTGGAATTTTTTGGGCGTCATATCGGGCGGTCGGTCTCGGATGAGAAGGCATCTTAGGTTCTGGAGACTTACTCCCACGCATTCTTTACCTGGGCGTTGGCGAAACACAGCGTCAAGGCGGGCCGGGCGGCGGGGATAGCGGCGGCTGTTGGGGCGGCTTTCCCGGATCTTCCGTCGTTTGCGGGAACCGCCTACTATGTGGGAACGGCGTATCTCACTGAAGGATGGTCCTCCATGCACGAAGAAGGGGTGCTAGATAAGATCTACTTCTCCGGACCCTTTGGCGGCACGGGCTCCGCGTTGCATTCCGCAGTACCCGTAGTAGCTCTGCTGGTTCTTTACTGGACGGCGCGGCTTAAACGCGTCGATCGTCGAAGGATATTGCTGTGGTTCCTCCTCGGTTGGCTCGGGCACACCTTCGCCGACTTTTTGACCCACGTGGACGACACGCGACCGCTCTTTTGGCCCATCTTCAACTGGCAGTGGTCCAGCCCGGTCTCTTATTACAACTCTAACTACTACGGGCGCGAATTCTTCTTCATTAGCCATTCGCTAATGGTCGTGACGATGGTTGGGTTGCTGTTTTTACGCCTTCGTAAGCGCAAAAACTACCGTCCTTGATCTCGTGGGTTGGCATCGGGAACTGTTCTGGCTTAATCTATCCGCAGATGATTTGTAGAGAGCGACTTTTGCGATGAACGTAAGCCTACCGAGAATAGGCGGGGCCGCCGGTGCGGTTGGCGGGGCGCTGTGGAGCATAAAGGTAGTACTCGACGGGCCGGATCCGTCGGGAACCGGGCTAGACGATGTCTTGCTGTTCTTACTCCCGATACTTTTCGGGGCTGGGCTCGCCGGTCTCTACGCCAAGTACTCGGGTGATATGGCGGGAGAGGGCAACGCCGGTTTCGTGCAGAGTTTCGCCGGGCTTACGATGCTCTCCGCCGGACTGTTTGCCGACCTGACGCTCGGGCTAGAGAATACAACGCGCATCATCTCTTTCGGCTTCATAATATTAACGCTCGGGTTGGTGATCCTGGGCTTCGCTATGCTCAAGAACGAACCGCTACCATTGTGGAATTTTCTGCCGCTTGTTTTAGGCTTGCTAACGCCGCTGAACCTAATAGTAGGGGACGCGCCGTTCATCCGGTTGGCGATCTCCGCCGCCTTCGGGCTCGGCTGGCTGGCGTTAGGTACGCTGGTCTTTTTGGATCGGCGGGAGCCCGAAACAAAGCAGGTATAAAATTGCTCTGTATTTGGTACACTCTGCCGCGGAGAGGTGTCCGAGTTGGCCGAAGGAGCGCGACTGGAAATCGCGTAGGCGGTTTAACGCCGTCTCGTGGGTTCGAATCCCACCCTCTCCGCTCTCGGATCCGGAGGAAGTTTTGAGTCGTCGAGAATGGTTGGTGCTGGGCAGCTACTCTGCACTTCTGCTGCTCTTCTTGGTCGGCGTGGTCGTGGCTTCAATCCAACCTTCACTGGGCCCTACTTTTATCCTCT
>JBARZO010000108.1:0-4135 GCA_049650165.1 Rubrobacteraceae bacterium | reverse complement strand
TGGCAGAGCACCGCGGCGTAGTTTCCCGCCCCGAGTAGCTCCCAGGGCGCGGGGACGCGGCGGACCATCACCGGGTCGCGGTGGGGAGCGGCACTCTCGATCAGGAGTCCGGGAAGCAGCTCTTGGCGGATGCTCCCCAGCAGTCCGTTCACGCGCGAGACGGGGTAGAAATAGCAGCGGAACCAAAACCAACGATGTTCTTTTTCCTCAACAATTTGGGCAGCTCTTAGCTTTCAGCTTCCAGCCGCCGCAGATATTTCTTGATCGTGTTGTAGCAAAGCCCGGTCTCCCGGCTCATTTTGCCCTGCGAGAACTCTTGCTCCTTCATTCCGGTCAAGACCGGCGCCCACCTCTCGAATTTATCTGGTCTTCCCAAGACCTTACCGCTTCTCCTTGCTCGTTGGTCCGGCGACGGTAAGGCTGTCATACAGGGCAAGGTTTTGGCCGAGAACGAATCGAAAAGTGCCGAAAACATTTTTGGAACAGGAACATGTCACCATCATATCGCCATATAGATGGTACGCACTCTCTGTTTCGCCACCTTTTACGAGTAAAAGTGCCGTTTCTAGCAGGACTCGGAACTTTCTGCGGCGCTTGGTCGGAAAAGCTCCCGAATAGAGCGATTTGTCTTGTCCCTCGTGACAGCTTCGCCGTCTCCGGACCTACTACTCCCCTAGCATCCGTCCGGCGCCCAAGGCGGCGCACTTGTGGGGATCATGAACTACGTAAACGGGCACGCCGGTCTTATAACGCAGCAGATCTTCCAATAGCCTGAGCTGCGCCCCGCCCCCGCACACAGCGATCCCTCCTTCGGCTATGTCCGAGACCAACTCCACGGGCGTGCTTTCGAGCGTGACCCTGACCACCTCGGCTATGGTCTCTACGCATCCTTTTATGGCCTCATGTATCTCCGTACTGCTGACCAGGATCGTCTTAGAGTCTTTAGAGTCCCCGGTGAGGATATCCACGCCGCTAACCTCTACAAACTCGTCTTCTAGCGGCAAGGCGCTGCCCAACTCTATCTTGAGCCTCTCAGCTTCCTGGAGGTCGATCCATAAAATATGCTCTTTGCGAATATACGATTGGATGGCCTCATCCATGTCGTTTCCACCACTACGCACGGAAGTACCGGCTACTACCTCTCCCATGGATAGAACTGCCGCCTCTGTCTTCCCACCTCCGACGTCCACGATCATAGCCCCTCGCGTCTCATCTACTGCAAGCTCCGCTCCCAAGAGCCCTGCTCCTATCGCCGCAGCCAGTGTTCCCTCCACGGTGTAGGCCTCGCGGGCACCAGCAGCAACGGCTACCCGTCGAGCGGTAGAGAACTCCAGCTCAGTCGCTCCAGTGTGTACACATACGAGCACCTTCGGCTTCATCCGAGGACGGAAGAAGCGTCCGTATACTCCGTAGACTCGACGCCGAACTTTACGTAAAAAGTAAGAGAGCATCTGCTCGGCGACCTCGAAGTCGGCAACCACACCGTGTGCCAGGGGCCATACGGCCTCTAACTCGGCGGATTCATCTTGTAGAGACTTGCTCGCGGCCCGGCCGGCGGCAACAACCAGACCACTTTCACGATCTACAGCTGCCAGTGAGGGCTCGGCAAGCACCACACCCCGACCCTTGGCGTAGATCTGCGTACTCCGGGTGCCCAAGTCTATCGCCAGACCGGGTCCAGATATTCGTTCGATTACGCCCGTTTTATCCGCCTAGCTTCCCTTACCCGTCCCTATGAAAAACAGTCGGAGCGCCCAAGGCACCCAAGGGGAATGCTACCCGAAGAGAGTATTCCTGCGAGGAGCTACTCAATGGTCTGTTCGATCAGCGGCGAGGCGCTCTCCTCGTCCGGTACCCAGTAAGCGACGCCCTCTATGTACTGTGGGGTACCAGGATAAGTATCTGCCTCCAAGCTCCTGCCTAGAAGGCCAGAGAATACCCCAGTCCTTATGACGTAGCGGGCCACTTCGAAGACGTTCATGTTAGTCTCAGTGTTGTTCCTGATGGCCCCGAAGGTGGCCGGCCAGCGCAGTACTTTCGATGGAGATGTCACTTCCCGGACCAAGGCGGAGAGGAACTTCTGCTGATGGTCGATGCGCCCTATATCCGCAGTTGGACCTCCCCGATAGCGGACGTAGGCCAGAGCCTCAAGTCCGCCCAGGTTCTGCTTGCCAGCCTGGATCTCGACCTTCTGGCCGTCGAGGCCGACAGAGATGGGCTCCTCTACCTCAAGCTCTACACCGCCAAGAGCATCTACTATGTCTTTCACTCCATTGAAGTCCAGGACTACGTAGTTGTTTATCGAGAGATCGGTAAGGTCATTGAGGGTCTCTACCATGAGCTCAGGGCCACCGTAGGCGAAAGCGGCGTTTATCTTATCCTCTCCGTGACCAGGAATCTCTACCAGTGTATCCCGGGGTACGGATAAGGCTCCTTTGCCGGACTTCGCCACCAGGATCGTGTCCGAGCGGGAACCTGTAGAGTCTTCCACTACTCCCGTTCCTCCGGACTCCCGCGTATCGCTACCCAACAGAACTACTCTTCCACCTATTGGAAGCAGGAGATATGCGAGTAAGATCAAGAACACTAGCAACAGTAGGACGACGACAGCTCCCATGCGCCGCCTCCGGTACACTCTACGTGAGTCTCTACGTGAGTCCCGACGAGTCTCCCGCTTCGGGCGAAAATGACCTCCGGCTTGTTCGCGTTCGTTTCCCCTATCTTGGGAATGCCTGTGAGGTTTGCCGCTACGCCCCGTCTCGAATCCTTCTGTACTCACATTCCTATACCACTTACTAGGGTAGAAGTGTGAGAAAAGCCGAGACATAATTGTAGAACACACTTGTAGATTTGTAGCTCGTGGGAGAGCACGTTGACAGTTAGTTCCTGTTCTCTGCAGCCTCGCAGGAAGATCCAGAGCATTCTCGCAACGCATCCAGGCGATTTTCCAGATTCTGGAGAAGAGCCGGGCTTGCGCTAGAGTATTTGTTCTCTATTTGGTAAGGATCCGACCTTAGATCGTACAATTCTCGCTCCCCGTTACTGTACTCGACATACAGGTGGTTTCTAGTTCGAATCGCCTTGAGATCAGGGTCAGTGCCGCCCAACTCATCGCCCGCAGCCTCATCTTGACTGGCTTCGGGATCCACTTTGGGATCCGAATTACCTCTCAGTGATCCGCTTGGCGAGTTATCTTCGCTAGCGGATGGTGACCCTACCTCCGTCTTCAGCCCGGGGGAGGATTCCACTAGGAAGCCTTTTCTCCAGTCCTTCCATTCCTCGGTCGTGGAGCTAGTGGATGTAGGTTCGTCGCTCGCGGGTGTTTGACCAGCGTCCAGCAATGGCACCAGCGAGCGTCCATCCACGAAGTCCGGTGGCTCACCACCGGCCAGATCCACGAAAGTCGGCGCCAGATCGTTGTTCAATACCATCTGCTCCAACGACCGACCTTCAGGAACGTCTGGCCCCCGAACTATTAGAGGCACCCGAATGTCCTCTTCGTAAGCCGTCCACTTGCCTATCCCCATCCTATGCTCTCCCATATGAAAGCCATTATCTGAGGTGAAAAAGATGTAGGTGTTCTCAAGCTCACCAGTCTGCTTCAGCTCGTCTACTACACTACCGATCGCGTCGTCAACGCCCAGCAAAGATCTCAGGCGGTCACGATAAAGGTTGTCCATGCGAGATATATCTTGCCGGGTCAATTTGGAATTGTCGCGCACCCACCCCGGCTTATCCGAGATATCTTCTTCATTGAAAGACGGTGGACGCGGCGCCGAGACATTTGAGAAAGCGTCTTTGTAACGCTCGGGTGGAATGGCTGGCTGGTGTGGGGCTTTGGTGCTTAGAACCATGAAGAAAGGTTCACTGTCGTCTGCCGTATTGGCTGTCGTTTCTCCATGGTTCGCGTCTTTATTCTGAACGTTCTGCACGTAGCCGGTAGCTTTGTCGGCGAGTACGTCGGTAATGTGGCGATCTTTGGGATCGTAGTTGGTGATCTTGCCGTTATCGCTGATCCGGTTACTCAGGTAGTTACCAGCTATAGCATGCCACTCATCCCATCCTTTAGGGACGTGTGACCTATCGCCTGTGCCTCCGTAGCGGTTGAGATACTTACCAAAGAAGGCTGTTTGGT
>JBARZO010000107.1:0-4804 GCA_049650165.1 Rubrobacteraceae bacterium | reverse complement strand
ACGTTGCCGTTTATGGACGAGAGGGTTATCAGCCCAGAGAGGAAGGGGAGATCGGGGTGCACGCCTTGCGCGGCGGGGCGGTCGTCGGCGAGCACCGACTCATCTTCTACTCTGAGGGAGAAGAGATAGAAGTGGTCCACCGCGCCCTCTCCCGCCGCACCTTCGCCGACGGGGCACTCCGGGCCGCAGGCTTCGTGGCGCAGGCCGAACCGGGGCTTTACTCAATGCAGGATGTTCTCGGATAGGTTTGGGGTACGAGTTACGGGGTGATTTTTAGCTGAGGATAAATTCTATCCACAGCTTCGCGCATCTTTCCAGTCGCTGGCGAGCATTCCGTAGAGCGCGTGATCCACGAAGTGATCATAGAGCCATTCCGCTTGCCGCCGGACGCCCTCTAGCTCGAAGCCCAACCGCTCCGGTATGGCCCGACTTTTTACGTTCTCCGTCGCGCAGGCGATGGTCACGTGGTTCAGGTTATAGGCGTCGAAGGCGTGGGTCGTGAACGCCCGGCAAGACTTGGTCATCAGGCCTTTCCCCTCGAATTCCTCGGCCAACCAGTAGCCGAGCGAAGCCCTCCGATTTTCCCACTCGACACCGAGGTAACCAACGACGCCCGTCAGCCGTCCCTCGTGCCAGATGCCGGCCTGGAAACCGTTGTTGTCGGCGAGCTGTCGGAGGGTCCCTCGGATGAATTTTCTACGATCCTCTAGCGTGCGGTTGTCGTCCAGCCAGGGCAGCCACTGTCGAAGGTGCTCCCGGTTGCGGTCCGTGACCTCGGTGAGCTCCGCAGCGTGCCGCTCTTCCAGTAACCTTAGCTCAGATTTCTCGCCGAGCTTGTACGTGAACATTGGCTTCTCCCGGAGCAGCGAACCATCGCAAGCACACGCCAGCCTAGAGTAACTTATGGGCCGGTGCAAGATATCTTCTCCGTCAATCTTTCGCGCTAGACTATCCAGCGACACCGTATAGAAAAGAGGCCTCCATGACAGATACGAAAACTTTACCCCTGATCCCCCGTGAACTCATCTTCGGCAACCCGGAGCGTACCCAGCCCCGCCTCTCGCCGGACGGCAAACGTTTGGCCTACCTCGCCCCGGTGGACGACGTTCTGAACATCTGGGTCGGGATGGTCGGCGGCGAAGACTTCGAGCCGGTGACGGACGACCGGGTGCGGGGCATCCGGATGTACTTCTGGGCGGAGGACAACCGGCACATTATCTACATCCAGGATCAGGACGGCGACGAGAACTGGCGCGTCCACGCCCTTGACCCGGACACCAAAGAGGTTCGGGACCTTACGCCTTTCGACGACGTACAGGCCCAACTTATCGGCAAGAGTCGGCACTTTCCGGACACGCTGCTCGTCGGACTGAACAGGGAGAACCCGGAGTTGCACGACGTTTACCGGCTGGCGTTGTCTTCCGGGGAACTGGAACCCGCCGCGAAGAACCCCGGCAACGTCGTCGGCTGGGTCGCCGACCGGAACTTTCTCGTGCGCGGGGCTTTGGCGGCCACGCCCGAGGGCGGCTTCGACCTGTTGCTGCGCGACGACGAAGAGTCGGAATGGGTCAAAGCCATCAGTTGGAACAAGGAGGATGCACTCTCCAGCGCCCCGGTCGGGTTTACTCCAGACGGCGCGAAGGTGTACCTGCTCGACTCCCGCGACGCGAACGCGGCCCGCCTAACCGTTTTCGACCCGGAAGACGGTAGCTCCGAAGTGCTGGTCGAGGACGAACGCTACGACGTTGGAGACGTGATGGTCCACCCCGACATGGAGGAGATTCAAGCCGCCGCCGTCGTTCGGGCCCGGCCGGAATGGACCGTGCTGGACGAGAAGGTGAGGGAAGACTTCGATGCCATAGGGAAGCTCGCACCCGGCGACTTCGACGTGGTGAGCCGCGACCACGCCGACCAAAACTGGCTCGTCGCTTTTACGAACGACGACGAGAGTCCTTCGTACTACTCATACAGTCGTAAAGACCATTCGGGGGAGCATCTGTTCAACGCCTGGCCCGAGCTCGACGCCTACGAGTTGGCTACGATGCGACCGATCTCCTTCACCTCCCGCGACGGACTCCCGATAGAGGGCTACCTGACGCTTCCGCCGGGCGCGAACGGCGAGAGTCTGCCGATGGTCCTGAACGTCCACGGCGGCCCTTGGGCGCGGGACGGTTGGTTCTGCCACCCGGAGGCCCAGTGGCTCGCCAACCGGGGATACGCCTGTTTGCAGGTCAACTACCGGGGCTCGACCGGTTACGGCAAGCAGTTCTTGAACGCCGGCAACAAGGAATGGGGCGCCAGGATGCACGACGACCTCGTGGATGCCGTGGAGTGGTCGGTCTCCGAGGGTATCGCCGACCGGGAGCGGGTCGCGATCCACGGTGGTTCCTACGGTGGATACGCGGCCCTCGCGGGCGCGACTTTTACGCCGGACCTGTTCCGGTGCGCCGTGGATATCGTGGGCCCGTCGAACCTCATCACGCTGATAGAAAGCATCCCGCCATACTGGAAACCACTCATCTCGACCTTTCACGAGCGGGTCGGAAACCCGGAGATCGAGGAAGAATTCTTGAAGTCACGGTCGCCGCTCTTTCACGTTGACCGCATAAAAATTCCGATTCTTATCGCCCAGGGCGCAAACGACCCGCGCGTGAAGCAGGCCGAGAGCGAGCAGATCGTGGCCGCCATGAAAGAGAAGGGCATCGACTACGAGTACCTGCTCTTCGAGGATGAAGGCCACGGTTTCGCCCGTCCCGAGAACCGCCTGAAATTCTACGCCACCGCAGAACGGTTTCTGGCAAAGCACCTCGGTGGACGTGTGGAAGAGTAGAGGTTCGACCCGAGCTAGCAGTTACTCGACTGGAGGCAGTTCCAGGGCCATGCCGGCCTGAATATCGTAGTCCCCCAACCCGTTAATCCCCCGGATCTCCTCGATGATCGGTCGCGGGTCCTCCGTGGGCGGGTAGTGCTCGACGGTTATCTCCCAAAGAGTCTCACCGGGGTCTACCGTGTGGTGAATCGTCGGCGACTCCGCCCCGGCGTTGCCGCCCGCATATAGGGCGAAGGCCAGTATGGCCGCCACGAGCAAAGCTCCCAGCCGACGGCGACGGTATGTGGCGCGAGCGTCTCTCACCAAGAAAATATACGGCACAAGCGCCGCCTTCCCAACGGTCTTTTCTCCGTTTGGCGCATTTTGCCGGAGGCCCCATTCCGCTAACGAGTAATTCTGTTAGCTACGGTCTTCCGGCTCATCTTCGTCGGGGAGCGAGTCGACCAGGTCCGCTACCCATTCAGGATCCAGGCCCATCTGGGCCGAGATCTCCTCGGGAGTCATCCCCGAGCGCCGCAGCCGCTCAACCTTTTCTTCGAGACAGATTTCTCCTCCACCGTCCAAAGCTCTACTCCCTCTTCTGGTCCACCGTTCCTCCGTAGATTTTTTATATCAGCAATCCGTTTTTCCGCACGGTGCGTATGATAAAGAGAAAGGAAAGCAACCCTATGGAGGTGATGAGGGTGAGGTCAAGAAGGTTACTCGCGGCTGCTGTTCTCGCGACGCTCGGCGCCCTTCTGTACGCAGGGCCCGCGACGGCGCAAACGTTCGACGCTGACGCTACTGGCCTGGCACTCCCGACGGTCAACACTACGGAGCTTACGGGGGCGGCCGAGGTGCCGGGGCCGGGTGACGCTGATGGCAGCGGAACTGCCACCGTGATCACGGTGCCGTCGCACACGATTTGCTATGTGCTCACCGCGACGGACATCGCGCCTGCCCAGGCGGCCCACATCCACGAGGGAACCGCCGACATGGCTGGCCCAGTGGTCACGGAGCTCGCTCCACCCACGTTGGGTGTCTCCGGCGGTTGCACCACTGCGGATCCCACACTGGTAAGCGAACTGGCCGCTGAACCCTCCGACTACTACGTCAACGTTCACAACGAGCCTTACCCGGATGGAGCGATAAGGGGACAACTCGCCGATTAATCAGGAACGTCCCTAATCGGGATTTCTCGGGACCGGGGTCTCTCTTTCGGGAGCCCGGTCCCGGCTCCTGACAAGACCTCCCGACCGGGCAGACTTGACAAGCTTCCCTGCCTCATAGACGATTACTTTCGGAACTCGCCCAACGTTGTAAAGGGTCCGGGCCGTGGCACAGTACTTACTAACGAGGATTTGGGGCTCGAATCCGGTATTCACGAGGAAGGCACACTTGAGGCAACCTGGCAACCAAAGCTTTTAGTCAGCCCAGAATGCGTTTTACGAAGATGCACGGCGTAGGGAACGACTTCCTGGTTTTCGACCGAGGCGAGGTACTGGACGTTGACTTGCCGCGTCTGGCCCGGCTGGCCTGCGACCGGCACTTCGGTGTCGGGGCGGACGGGATACTCGTTCCACAATTTTCGGAAGTCGCTGACCTAAAAATGGTCTATCTGAACTCGGACGGGTCCGTGGCGGAGATGTGCGGCAACGGCATCCGGTGCCTCGCCCGCTACGCCAGGGACCACGAACTCGTAAGCGGTGAAACCCTGACCGTTGAGACCGGTGCCGGGGTAAAAGAGATCATGCTGCACGAAGACGGCTCTTCACGCGTGGACATCGGTACGCCGGTCTTCAACGCCGGGGTGCGCATCGGGGGCTTCAATTTTCTGCGGGTGTCCGTAGGCAACCCGCACGCGATAGCTTTTCTGGAGTCCGAGGAAGAGGTGGAGGCGTTGGATCTGCGTGAGAACGCTTCACAGATCGAAAAGAACGCCGTTTTCCCGAACGGCTCTAACGTGGAGTTCGTTTTCGTTCGCGGGACTAGTGA
>JBARZO010000106.1:0-12405 GCA_049650165.1 Rubrobacteraceae bacterium | reverse complement strand
CGGCGCAGCTATCCCTGGTCCGTGAGATAACCCGCGCCGTAGATGTCCCGGTCCAGGTAGGGGGTGGCGTTCGCACGCTGGAAGACCTGCGGGACGTCCAAGAGGCTGGCGCGGCACGGGTCGTAATGGGGACTGCCGCTGTCGGGGATCGGGAGCTAAGACTGCAGGCTATCGAGGAGGCTGGGAGCTCGCTAGTCGTGGCGGTGGATGCTCGCGAGGGCATCGTTTCCACTCACGGCTGGCAGCGGTCGAGTGGAATCGGGGTGCTAGAGCTTGCGGAGGAGTTGGCGACGGAGGGCGTAGGAGCGGTTCTCTACACAGACGTCGCGAGAGACGGTATGGACTCCGGGGCCGCGCTTGAGGGGACCGCCGAGGTCGCCCGTCGCGTCCCGACCATCGCCAGCGGCGGGGTGCGAGGGACGGCGGACATCGTGGCGCTCTCGAAGATAGAAGGGGTAGTCGGAGCGATCGTGGGAACTGCCCTCTATGAACAGCAGGTTACTTTGGAAGAGCTTCTGGAGGTCTGTTCGTAGGGGTGGCGCGGCTAGAGATCTAGCCGGGAGGTCTTCGCTTCTCCCTCATCGTACTTGACCGATTGGATCGCCCGCCAGCTAAACTTGGAGAGCGCTTCGTCGGTGGGCCGGGTTTCAAGCTCTGGGCCGGCCTCCGCGATGGCCTCGCGGGCAGTCTCTACAGCGGCGTCAAGAGCGGCGTTTATTTCAAAGGCCCGGGCGGCCTGGTACTTTATCTCTAATGAATGCGGGCTCGCGTCTGCGACCGAGTAGGAGACTTCGTACTCTTCGGTGCGGCTCTCGTAGTCCCCAATTCTCCGGGCCGTGCAGGAAAGTTCCGTCATCCGTCCATCCTAGCATTGACCGAAGAATTCTGTGTGCCACAAAGGGCGCTATCGCGGTTCGGGGGGTAGCTAAGGTAGACTTACGCGGATTCAGATGAATAGTTTGTTCGATACAAGCAAGAAAGCCAGCAAGAGGCGGTGGCGGCGCTTCTTCGCCCGAACGTTGCGGACGCTCTTCAACCTCGCTTTGTTGTCGCTGCTCGTTCTTGCTGTAGGGCTCGTCGGCCTGTACGCGTATTTGGTCAACGGATACGAAGATCAGTTGGGGCAGCGCTACCCGACGCTCGTCCAGAACTCCCGGGTTTACGATGCTGATGGTGAGCGGATCTCGACTCTCCAGGCCGAACAGAACCGCGAGACCGTCGGTCCTGATGGACTGGGGGAGCACTTGCCGCAGGCGACGGTCGCGATAGAAGACCGCAGATTCTACCAGCATATCGGCATAGACTTCGAGGGGCTCGGACGGGCGGCGTGGAAGGACTTGAGATCCTGGAGCATTCAGGAGGGTGGTTCCACAATCACCGAACAACTCGCCAAAAATCTCTTCGTTCCGGAAACGCAGTGGATGGACGTTTCGTTTTGGCGGCGACTCAACCAGTCGGCATTGTCGTTTGCGTACGAGCGACGGCATACGAAAGAGGAGATCCTCACGGCCTACCTGAACACCGTCTACTTCGGGGACGGAGCATACGGGGCCGAGATCGCCGCCGAACGGTACTTCGGAAAGGACGCCCGCGACCTGAGCCTCTCAGAGTCCGCCGCTCTGGCCGGTTTTCTCCACGCCCCATCTACCTATGTTCCCGAGACCGAAGAAGACGTCCGGCGCGCCGAAGCCCGTCGGGACGAGGTGCTTGCCATAATGAAGGAGGAGGGTAGGATCTCTGCTTCCGAGCGTCGGGATGCTGCGGCGCAAGACCTGGAGTTCGCCCCGGACCAGCCAACCGATGACCCCGTTTACGAGCCTTTCCTGGACAAGGTGCGTCGCGAAGTCCAAAGTGAACTCGGGGAGGATGCGCTGGCTAGTGGAGGATTAGAGATCCGTACTACCGTTCGTCCGAACTTGCAACGCACCGCCGTCGAGTCCGCCGAGGAAGTTCTGAACGAATCTGAAGACCCGTCTGCCGCCGTGGCGACGGTTGAGCCGCAGAGTGGGGCCATTCGGGCGCTGGCCGGCCAGGAAGGGGACTTCAACTTGGCCCTCGATGCTCGCCGTCAACCTGGTAGCTCCTTCAAGCCCCTGGTGCTGGCGACGGCGCTCCGAGAATACATCTCCCCCGAGACCGTCTACGTCTCCAAAGATCTCAACGTCAATTTCGAGGACCTCGACTATGAGGTCTTCAACTACGACTTCGTAGAGCGAGGGCCGATCTCTGTAGAGGAAGCTATGGTGGAGTCGGATAACACGGTCTTCGTCCAGTTCGGGGCGGACCTCGGATTGTTCAACGTGGCCGATACCGCGGAAGCTATGGGTATAACGACCCCCGTAGAGCCGTACCCATCAACGGCCATCGGTGGGCTCGGAACCGGCGTTAGTGTTTTGGATATGGCCTCTTCTTACGCCACGTTCGGAGGGGCTGGGATCTACCGCGAGCCCTACGCGGTCGAGAAGATAGATCGGCTCGATTTCGGAAAGGAAGAGCAACTCTACGACCACCGGGGTAGCGGAAGACGTGTGCTGTCAGGCAATCAGGCCGCCGTCGCCAACGACATCCTCCGGGAGGTGGTCGAGGATGACGAGGCTACCGCGGATCATGACCTGGACGAAGAACTGGGGCGGCCTTCTGCGGGAAAGACCGGCACGACGGACGATTTCGCGGATGCCTGGTATGTAGGATATACGCGGCGGCTTTCGACCGCGGTCTGGGTCGGATACCCGGAAGGCCGACGCCCGATGGTAGACATACACGACCTGGAAGAGGTCAACGGTCGGACACTACCGCTCGACATCTGGGCGGATTATATGCAAGAAGCGACCTCCGGGGCCTCACCTCTAAACTTCCCCGAAGCCGACTACAGTGAGTTTTCACCATTAGAAAGCGGATATGCTGCAGAGCCGACCGCGACTTCTTACGTCGAGGTCCAGAGTGGATCCTGACCAGAAGCGGACTCCCCAACTTTGGATGGTATAAAGTCCTCGTGGATCTGAAAGAGTTATACGGTGGTGCTTTCGTCAACTGGGAAACGGTGGCCGGCTCCTGCAAGAAACGCACCGTCTCTTCCCGGCTAATGCTCTTTAGCGCCCGCCGCTACCTGCAAGCCTCGGAAGCTGGGCCGGATCCGCACCGCGCCGCCCTGGCCGAGCCTACCGCCCTACCGGATGAAGTCAAAAGCGCCTTCGCCACTCCGCCGGAACCCGAGAGCGAAGCTGCCGAAACATGGGGAAAGTTCGTGGACGCGGCGCTCTCGGCAGAACTAGAGATGATCTCTTACGGAGAACGCCCGCCCATCCTGCAAGAACTGCGGGCCGGCCTGGAAGCTGCCGCGGGCGAAGCCGGTAACGAGTCTGAACTCGGAAGGTGGTTTCTCGACCGTCACGACGCTCTGCCTGGCGGGGATCTACCAAAAAATTCCGGGTACTTGCCGGTATAGACACAGTTGGTAGGGACATCCGGATAGCCGCAGACCTCTAACTTGCGCCCCTCTCCAGTTTACCGGGACGAGCCGCTGCAATAGAATGTGCGCAAACGAGTTCGGGGAAAGCTGCAGAAGAAGAGAGGAATCGGAAGATGGAATCAATACCTAGCGCCAGTTACAGTATGACCCTGCGGGTGGAGTTTCCGCACGCGGCGGGTTCGCTCGGGAAAATCCTGACGACCGTCGGCGACGCCGGTGGGATGGTAGGGGCGGTGGACATCGTGCGGATGCAGGAGGATAAGACCATCCGCGACATTACCGTCAACGCCCACGACTCTGACCACGGACAGCAGATCGTGCAGGCTGTAGAGGATCTTGAAGACGTGCGGGTGGTGAACATCTCCGACCGGACCTTCTTGATGCACCTGGGCGGGAAGATCGAGATCAAATCCCGGATGCAGATCCGGACCCGCGACGACCTCTCCATGGCTTACACGCCGGGCGTCGCGCGGGTGTGCCGGGCTATAGCCGACGATCCTGAGCGGGCTTTCAACCTCACCATCAAGCGCAACACGGTGGCCGTGGTCAGCGACGGCACGGCGGTGTTGGGTCTCGGGGACATCGGGCCGCAGGCGGCGATGCCTGTGATGGAGGGCAAAGCTATGCTCTTCAAAGAGTTCGCCAACGTGGACGCGTTCCCGATTTGTCTGGACACGAAGGATACCGAGGAGATCATCCGTTCGGTAAGGAACCTTGCTCCGGCTTTCGGTGGCATAAACCTGGAGGATATTTCGGCGCCCCGGTGCTTCGAGATCGAGAACCGGCTGAAGGAGGAGCTCGATATCCCCGTTTTCCACGACGACCAGCACGGCACGGCGGTAGTTGTTCTGGCGGCCCTCATAAACTCCTTGAAGATCGTGGACAAAAAGATTGAAGACCTCAAAATAGTAGTCAACGGCGTCGGCGCCTCCGGGGTGGCCTGCGCCAAGATCATGCTTTCCGCCGGCGCGAAGAACGTCATCGGCTGCGACTCGAAGGGCATCGTCCACGAGGGCCGGGATGGTCTGAACGAGTCCAAGCAGTGGTACGCCGAGCACACCAACCCCGAAGGCCTGAGCGGCGACCTCACGAAAGCTATAAAGGGGGCGGACCTCTTTCTGGGCCTCTCCGTACCAGACGTACTGACGGCGGAAGATCTGGACACCATGAACGAAGACCCGATCATCTTCGCTATGGCGAACCCGGACCCGGAGATACGCCCGGAGGAGGCGTTCGGCCACGCCAGGATAATAGCCACGGGTCGCAGCGACTACCCGAACCAGATCAACAACGTCCTGTGTTTCCCTGGTATGTTCCGGGGCGCCCTCGACGTTCGGGCCTACGGTATAGACGAGTCCATGAAACTCGCCGCCGCCGAAGCTATAGCCAACGTCATCCCGGAAGAGAACGTCTCGGAAGACTACATAATCCCGTCCGTCTTCGACGAACGAGTCTCCCCCGCGGTAGCCGAAGCCGTCGCCGAAGCCGCCCGCGAGAACGGCTTCGCCCGCCGCTCCCGACCGGAACGCGAGGAAGTAGGCCTCTCAGCCACCAGCTTTTAGAGACTACTACAAAGCGTCGTATCTGGAATTAGGCTGGACGCGTCGTAGAATGAAGCCATGTCGAGGTTGTGCCAGATCTTCGTTTGCGCCACTCCCGGTGAGGGGCGCTGCGGCGCTAAGGGCGGTGGCGAGTTGCTGGAACTTTTTCGTGAGGAAGTCGAGCGACGCGGTTTCTCGCCGGCTACGGTGCTGCGCAACGCTTGCACCCGGCGACATCACGAGGGGCCGGTAGTTTTTATTTTTCCGGACGATGTCTGGTACACGGAGGTCACGCCTGAAGACGTGCCGGAGATTGTGGAGCGCTACCTGGTTTCTACGCGCACTGAGGCCTGAGCTTCGTCTAATCCGAGCCAGAGGGCCGGTGACTGAATCCCACCCGGCCTAGCGTGCGCTCCATTGCCCAGTCCGAGGTGGCTAGTACCCGGTCCCGGCTGCGCTTGAGGTAGTAGAGAAAGATGCTCCGGTAGAGAGCCTGGGCCACCGGTCCCCGCAGCTTCGCACCGACGGCCTCGGCCACGGCGCTTTCCGGTCCGAGGCTTACCACATATCCTCGGTCGAAGAAGTCGAAGGGCGGTCGGGCATCGTTCGATAGCCGCCGTTTCAGATCTCGGGCGGCCCAGGGACCTTGCTGCACCGCGGCTGAGGCAGTGGGGGGTAGGACGCCGTGGCGGGGGTCTTCGTACAATGCCGCGTCCCCGAGGACATAGACTTCCGGGTGATCCGGGATCGTCAAGTGGGAATCCACCGACACCCTCCCCGAAGCGTCATGCTCTCCGGGCAGCCCTAGGACCATCGGCGACACGTCTATCCCCGTGGTCCAGACACGGTTCTTGGCAGGGAACCATTCGCCACCGGCTTTTACTCCTTCGGTATTCGCGTTTTCGACAGCCGCATCCAGCTTGACTTTGACGCCGAGCTTTTCCAGTTCCTCCATCGCTACGTAGTGAAAATACGGGTCGAGCCAGCCCAGGAGCCGGTCGGTCGCCTCGAAAAGCGTCACGCGGGGCTCTACACCCGGACTTCGGCTGGTGCGTTTCTTCAGGTATTGAAAGAGCGCGGCGACCTCGGCGGCCAACTCGACGCCGGTGGCCCCGCCGCCGACGATGGCGACGTTGAGGAGGCCCGGCTGTGCCGGTACGCGACGGTCCAGAGCCTGGTTCCACGATTCGTTCAGGTTGTTTCGTAGCTGCAAGGCGTCTTCCAGTGTCCAGAAGAGTTGGAAGTGTTCGCCCATCTCTTCGGGCGGGTTCGCCGCCCCGCTACCGGCGGCCAGTACCAGATATTCGTAGCCGATCTCTCCGGAAGAAGTTTCGAGCGTCTTATGGTTCAGGTTCAGGCCTCTTACCTCCGCGTTGAGAAAATCGCAGCGATTCTTGCAGAGGCTTTTTATCGGGAAGCGGACGCTGTCAGGATGGATGCGCCCGACGGCTACCTCGTGGATCAGGGGTATAAACGGGTACTCTTCCGCCCGGTCTATGAGCAGGGTTTCCCCGGGTTTTCGAAGCGAAGGTGGCAAACCCCGCAAGAAGCTAGAGCCTGCAAAGCCGGCGCCGATCACGACGACCCGGGCTCTCCGGCTTACACCCTCAGCCGTCACGGCTGGGTAGCCTCTCCGATGAGAACCTTACCCGGAGCGATTCGAATGAGACTATCGAGACCGTATCTTTTTCTCGTGAACATAGTCGGTTCTCTCCCTGATAGTCGATAACTGAAGTAAGTGTAACGTTACCATAGAGGTTATTACGGGTGAAACTTTACAAACTGGGTTGCTTTACGTAGACTCTAATAACTGCCATCGGAATTTCCGTGGTAGTGGGGAATAGAGAATATATAAACCACCCGTCTCACGAGGCTAGAAAGGGACCGTAGTGGCTAAGGAGGAGATAGGCTCCGACACCATAAGCGCCGAGGATATAGCGCCCGGGCTTATAGTAAGGCACACTAACCGTCGTTTGGGGAAACTGGACCCCTGTGAAGCTTGTAAACGCTTGATCTCCGGTAACATATCTTTCTCGGAGTTTGTGGATCAAATGGGAGAAAATTTCCGCGAGTTACTGGATTTTATGATGGATCACGACCTCCATCCGGGGCGACCCGAGGATGTCGTCTACTGCATAGACTGTTACGCTCGCCTCTCAGATCGACCGCTCTTGCGTTCGCAGCTCGCAGAACTATATGCGTATGATCGCCAAACCCAGAGTGTAGGTTAAGCAGGCGCCGGACAGGTAGAATCCTCCCGCAATGAAGTTGTTCGTCGAAGAGGAAGGATGCCGGTGAACGAAGATGTCCAGAAGCGCCTGATCACTATCCTGTCTGGGATTATCGCCTACGCTGTGGCCGATCGTTTGGCTGATAGGTTTCTAAACGTTCCAGACCAACCGGGTATCAGTGACGACATAAAAGAGGCTGTCATAAAAGGCGGTTTCCGCCTGGCATCTACGGCCCTTGCCTCCATAGTCGTTCGGCGGATCGTCAGCCGCTATTTGGGAGAATAAAAGCCCGCGAGAGCCACGCCGGGGCGTGTGTTTCGCGCTGCTCCTTGGGTTATTATTGCGCCTATGAGCACTATAATGATCATCCTGGTACTGGTCGTCGTTGTTATAGCCGTGGCCGGAACGCTGCTCGGTCGGATCTCTCAAGAAGTCGAGAGCGCCCGCGACACCGAGTATGTCGAACTAGATGGACACTGGGTCCGTTACACGGTCATAGGTGGTGGGCCGCCGGTCTTGCTGGTACATGGCTGGCTCGCGTCTTCCCGTATCTGGGAGCAACTCGCCCGGCGTCTCGCCCAGCGCTTCACCGTATACAGTCTGGACCTCACCGGATTCGGCGAATCAGACAAGCCCACCGACGGATATGGAACGCGCAACGGTAGTCGCCTGCTCTACGCTTTCTGCGCCCACTTCGGCCTGACCCGGGCTACGGTTATTGGACACGACTTTTCGGGTTCCATGGCCGTAAAGCTCGCCGCAGATCACCCGGATATAGTTGGGCGCCTGGTCCTGGTGGCTACTCCCGCAGACGAAGAGCAGATAGACCTACCGACACTCCTGTGGCTTACGACCCTGCCGGTCGTCGGGCCCATCTTCTTCAGCCTGGGACGAGTGCTGAAACCCCTGCGGAAGTTGTGGGTGCGGTCTTTCGTGTTCGATCCGGGAGACCTGCCCGACGAACTGATAGAAGATGCTGGCAAGCCCACGCCCGCGGCCGCGGGCAAAACCTACAGTGTCACCCGGCACGAAATCTCCGGTGGTCGGGTCGCCCGGCAGGCCCGGATTATAAAGGTGCCGATGCTACTCATTGCGGGGGAAGACGACCAGATCATAGACCCCCGCGCGGTGAGCGACTGGGGCCAGGAAGCGGATCAGGCCGAGATAGTCCTGCTGGACAAGTGCGGCCACCTGCCGATGGTCGAATCGCCGGCCGAATTCAGCGCCCGAGTCCTGGCTTTCCTCACAGGGGACAGCCGTTACCTCGAATACGTGAAAGAAGTTCCTCCGCCGCCGGGTCAAGAGCCTATAGTGGAAGAAGAAGCTCTCGAAGAAGAACCTCCCGAACTTCGAGAGCCTGAAACAGAGCCTCCCCCGGAAGAGCCGGCTGTCGATGAGGAAGAAAGACCCGCCGCCAAAAAAGGAACCGATCTCGGCGACGTAAGTTGGGACTTCTCTCCCAAAAAGACTCCCGGGCCGCGACACGAACGTACCTCGAAACCGCATCCGCCGGAGCCAGAGGCGGATGGTGCGCAGCCTCGAAGGGAGTCGCGCCCTGCTACCCCTCGTCCGACTACGCCGCGATCCTCCAAACGTGCGACGCCGCAGCCCGAAAACAAGGATGCTGAGGAGGTTTCACCAGCTTCGTCCGAGACGCAACCTGACGAGTCTCGACGCCGGAACGAGGACAGAGAACCTGGCTCCGGACGCATACCGGAGTTTCCGGGGGACCTCTTTCAGTGGTCCAAAGCGCCGGAGGATTACAGTCCCGAACGGCGGCGTAGAAGGTCCGGAGGGAGTAAGAGAAGGGACCGGGACGAAGACGGTGAGTGATCTCTCATTGTCGAAAGTTTAGAGTCTTTTCTTCAGGTACAGCCACTCCCGGATTCCCAGAAAGTATGCGGTCATTACCGAACGTTGTCGCGAGACCTCCGTGTAACCCTCGTCTTTGTAGAGCTGGATCGCAGGTTCGTTATCGCCGCTGACGTGTAGCGCTACGGTCTCTTTTCCTGCATCTCGACCCATTCTCTCAGCACGGTGGAGCAGCTGGCGGGCCACCCCCCGATTTCTGTGCTCCCGGGTTACGACGAGCCGCTCTACATAGACCTCGGAAGTCTTTGGAGTGTATCGAGGGTGTGAGAGAAGGATCGTCGCCCAAAAGGCCCGCAATACACCTAGATTTTGGCGCAGGTTTCTCCACAGACCGCGCGCCAGAATCGCTTCGTTGGACTCTTCCATGCGGATTCCGACGCTCGCCACGACCTCGGCGCCCGACTCGACGACCAGCGAACTTACGCCGCCGGAAGCATGCTCCAACTCCACCCACTTCTCCATTATCTTGTTGGAAATTTCTCTGGAGTTTCCGAATACGGGGACGAACTGATCCAGGAACCCTTCTACGACCAGTACCGCTATGGCAGGATCATCGACCGGTTCTGCTAGGCGGATGGGGAGAGGTTCGACAGCGGACATATTCTGCAAAATCTTAACAGAACCCGGCAGTCTGCCGCTTTCCGCGGGGTTTTTGGCAGTGTGCGCGAATTATGGCTATATCGGGAATGTATGCTAGTATTTGCAGCGTTTGAACCGAAGTTAAACCTTGCAACAAGCTCCGGAGGACAATGAAAAGTTACATGGCGCGGCCCCAAGAGGTCGAACGGAAATGGCACGTCATAGACGCTGAGGACAAGACCCTGGGTCGGCTAGCGTCCGAGATAGCGCGCATCCTGCGCGGCAAGAACAAGCCCCAGTACACCCCGCACATCGATACTGGCGATTTTGTGGTCGTGGTAAACGCCGACCGGGTAAAGGTATCTGGCAGGAAAGCGGAGCAGAAGCTCTACCGGCGTCACACGGGTTACCCCGGCGGGCTCCGCGAGACGAGCTACGAACAGATGATGGACCGTAAACCGACCGAGATCCTGCGCAAAGCAGTCTGGGGCATGATCCCCAAGACCCGGCTCGGGCGTCAGCAGTTCAAGAAGTTGAAGATCTACGCGGGACCCGAACACCCCCACGAGGCCCAGCGTCCCGAACCCTACGAGGTGAGTTAATTATGGCCGATACTTTATACATGGGAACGGGTCGTCGTAAGACTGCCGTGGCACGGGTCCGGCTTCTGGCGGGAGACGGCAAGATCACGGTAAACGGGCGTGACTTCGCGGACTATTTCCCCCGGCCCACGTACCAGACGGTAGTGAAATCCCCCCTGGACCTCCTGGAGGTCTCCGGGAACTACGATGTGGTGGCGAAAGTCCATGGCGGCGGACAGACTGGCCAGGCGGACGCCCTGCGGCACGGCATAGCCCGGGCGCTCTCTGAAGAATCCCCTGAAGCGCGCGGCGAGCTGAAGAACGCGGGGCTGTTGACGCGGGACTCCCGCGCCGTGGAGCGCAAGAAGTACGGCCTCAAAAAAGCCCGCAAGCGCCCGCAGTTCTCCAAGCGCTAACTCAGCAAAGTTTTTCTTTACCGTCGGGCCCTTTCCATACACGGAAGGGTCCGTCCGGCGTTTGGGAGGTTTCTTTGGAACAAGAGATCACTTTCGGGACCGACGGGGTGCGCGGGGTCGCCAACAAAGATCTGACCCCGGAGAAAGCCCTGCGACTCGGCCTCGCCGCAGCCCGTACCTTTGGTGGTCCCATACTTTTAGGCCGGGATACCCGGCTCTCCGGTGCAATGCTTTCGGGCGCGCTGGCCGCCGGGGTCGCTAGCGGTGGCGCAAACGTAATAGATCTTGCCGTACTGCCCACCCCGGGTGTCGCGGCCCTGGCGCCGCAGCTGGGCGCCGCCGCAGCCGGGGTCGTGAGCGCCTCACATAACCCGTACCCCGACAACGGCATCAAGTTTTTCTCCGGGGCCGGACGCAAGCTCTCTCCCGAAGTCGAAAGCGAACTCGAACGGCTAACCGCTGTGAACTACGAGCGACCATACGGCGATAAAGTAGGCTCCGTGACTGTGCTTCCGGATGCCGCGACCCGCTACGTCGAATTTGCTTTGTCTAAGGCGCGTCCTGCAGTGGAAGGCGTAAAGGTGCTTCTGGACTGTGCCAACGGCGCGGCGTTCGAGGTGGCGCCGCAGGCCTTCGGCGAGTTGGGCGTGAACCTCTCGGTGGCGGGCGATGTACCGGACGGAACGAACATCAATGCTGGTTGCGGTTCCACCCACGTAGATAAGCTGGACATCGCCGGTCGGGACGTAGCGTTTGCTTTCGACGGAGACGCTGACCGGGTGTTGGCGGTTGATGAGAAAGGGAACGTGGTGGACGGGGACCGGATCATCGCTATTCTGGCCCGGGATCTCAAAGATCGTGGGAAGCTCGCCGGTGGTGTCGTGGTTACGGTGATGAGCAACCTGGGCTTTCATAAAGCAATGGAATCATTAGATATTCCATACGAGGTAACGCCAGTGGGTGACCGTCACGTGGCCGAGGCGATGGTGCGCCGGGAGGCCGCACTGGGCGGGGAGCAGTCGGGCCATGTTATCCTCTCGGAGTACGTTACGACCGGCGACGGGCTAGTGACGGCGCTGGCGCTTCTGGACGTGATGTCCCGGAGCGATAAAGCTCTCTCGGAGCTTGCGGGTGTGATGGACGTATATCCTCAGAGCCTCATCAACGTGAAAGTAGAGCGAGCGTCGCTGGCGAAACCCATCGCGGCTTCCGGTAGGGTTGAGAAGGCCGTAGCCGCGGCTGAGAGCCGTCTCGGGGAGGAGGGGCGCATTTTGCTCCGCCCGAGTGGTACGGAGCCGGTGGTGCGGGTAATGGTAGAACATGCCGATGAGAAGGTTTGCCGGGAGGTCTGTGAGGAAGTCGCAGGCGTCGTGGCGGACGCCGGAGCGGAGGTAGAGGTTTGAGGTTCTTAGGATGCGCGCTGGCCTGGAGACCGGGTGAGTCGCGGGAGAAAATATCTTGTTTGGTGTCGATGGACGAGCGGGGGAACATCGTCGCCAACTCGTTCGCCACCGGGATAGAGGAGATCTCCACCGTTGTCGAAGGATACGTTGAGGGACGTCGCGGGGTGATCCTGGGTATAGACGCACCACTCTCGGTGCCGAATGAGCGGGGAAGCCGCAGGATCGAGCGTATCCTCTCGAAGCTATCCCTCCCGGCCTACTCTGCAAGCCGCAAGATGTTCGATAACGAACCTTATCCCGAGGAGCTGCTGGC
>JBARZO010000105.1:0-4431 GCA_049650165.1 Rubrobacteraceae bacterium | reverse complement strand
GAGTTGCTCGTGGGTGTAGCGGTTGGGGATCTTGATCCCCGTCCGGGTCATCACGCCCTCACTATCTATGAGCCGCAGTATAAGGCTTGCGAGCCGGGCCGGAACCTCCTTCAGCCCTATATCCTCCATCCGGGACTCGTAGAGCGAGAGCCGTTCGCTCAAGATGCTTATCAGCTTGATCCCGACCTCGGGCTTGTCCCGCACTAACTCCTCTAACTGTCCCCGGTTCATGGCACAGACCACCACCGGCTCCATCGCCTCGGCGTAAGCTCCCCGGAGTCGCTGGGAGGTCAGAGACATCTCTCCGAAAACCTGCCCGGCATCAACAATTGCGAGTGTTAACTCCCGGCCATCCGGAGCAACAGTGTAGAGCCTCACCCGGCCCTGCTTGAGCATAAAGAGTTTCTCGCTGAGCTCCTCCGGCGCGTAGAAAATGCGGCCTTTCTCCACGTGAGTATCCGGGATGCGCCGGCTGAGTTCCATCAACTCTTCCTGTGAGAGTGACTCTAGAACCTCCATCATGGAGAGGAGCCGGACTTTTTCCTCCGATAGCAACATGGTTACGTCATTCTATACGTTGTGTAGCCGTAGATGGATCGGACAGCTTTTTCAGAGAGAGGAGACAGGTAGATGAACGGGCAACTCTCTTTGTACTGCTGGAGCGCTTCGTGAAAGACATGAGACTCTTTCGTTCAAGCGATTGGCTTCTTTGGGTGTTGTCTCAGGCCGCTACGGTGTAACCGGCGTCTTCGATGGCGGCTTTGACCTCATTTTCTCCGACCCGATCTTCGTTGTACTTGACCTCGACGACCTTCGAATCGGGGTCGGCGAGAGCCTTTTCGACGCCGGAAACTTCGTTCAGCGAGTCTTCGATGACACTCTCGCAGTGGGCACAACTCATGTCCGGTACGGTGTACTTTGCTTCTATCAAAGTTAGCTCCTTTTCTATACTTTTAGAAACCGTTCTACAGCCTCTACTAGCTCGTCTATCTTCTCTTCCGCCTGATCCTCGTTCTGGATCGACTCTTTCACGCAATGCTCGACGTGATCTCGTAGGACCATCGCGGCAACTTTCTCGGAGGCGGCGATGAGGCTGGAGATCTGGGTGAGGATGTCTATGCAGTAGGCTTCTTCATCCACCATCCGCTGCACACCCCGTACCTGGCCCTCTATCCGCTTCAGGCGATTCTCTAGTTTGTCCTTGTGGTCTGCTTTGATATATCCGTGCAAAGGAACCTCCGTGAGTGTCGTAAGCTCTTCACGCGCCATTCTACAATCACCTCAGCTTATCCGCGCCCGCCGCAGCCGGAGGGCGTTGCTGATTACCGTAACCGACGAGAGCGCCATCGCCGCCGCCGCGAGCACCGGGTTGAGGAACCCGTACTCTCCGAGGGCGGGCTGCAATAAGGACGGTACCGTGCCATCGGAGAAGAAGGGGTAGAGTACGCCGGCGGCCACGGGGATCAGGGCGACGTTGTAGGCGAAGGCCCAGAAAAGGTTCTGCTTGATGTTTCGGATGGTTGCTTTGGAGAGTTTTATCGCCCGGGACACGCCGCGCACGTCACCGGAGATCAGGGTCAGGTCCGCCGCCTCCATCGCCACGTCCGTTCCGGTCCCGATGGCAACCCCAACATCAGCCTTCGCGAGCGCCGGAGCGTCGTTGATGCCGTCCCCGACCATCGCCACTACTTCGCCCTCGGCCTGTAGCTTCTTTACCTCGCCGACTTTATCCTCCGGCAGAACCTCGGCCATCACCCGGTCTATGCTGAGCTCGTGGGCTATATATTCAGCGGTACGGCGGTTGTCGCCGGTGAGCATCGCCACCTTCAGTCCCATGTCGTGCAGCTTCTCTACCGCTTCGCGGGACTCGTCCTTGATGGTGTCCGCGACGGCCACGAGACCCGCCGGCTCGCCGTCAATCGCCACGAACATCGGCGTTTTGCCTGATGCGGATAGGTTTTCGCCATCTCGCAAGAGCCCGCCTTCGGCGAGTCCTTCTGATTCCAGGAGCCCTGCGTTACCGGCCAAGACTTCGTGGCCGTCTACGCGAGCCTTGATGCCGCGACCGGCCACGGCCTCGAACTGCTCGGCGTCCGCCAGCCTGATGTCCCGTTCCCGAGCACCCTCTACTATTGCCTCGCCCAGCGGATGCTCGCTGCCGCGTTCGGCTGAGGCAACGAGACGCAGAAGCTCGTTTTCCGAAAAGCCGTTCGTCGTTTTTATGTCTGTGAGTTCCGGTTTGCCGCGAGTTAGGGTTCCTGTTTTGTCCAGAACGACGGTGGTGAGTTTGTGGGCTCCTTCGAGGGTTTCGCCGCCCTTTATGAGGATGCCCATCTCCGCACCCTTTCCAGTGCCGACCATGATCGAGGTCGGGGTCGCAAGGCCCATCGCGCAGGGACAGGCGATGATCAGGACGGCCACGAAGTTCAAGAGGGCGAAGGTGAAGGCGGGAGCCGGCCCGATCGTCCACCAGATGAGGAAGGTGATCGCGGCTACCACGATGACTATCGGGACGAAGACGCCGCTCACCCGGTCGGCGAGTCGCTGTATCGGAGCCTTCGTACCCTGGGCCTCTTCGACCATGCGGATGATCTGGGCCAGGGCCGTATCTTTGCCGACCTTTGTCGCCTCCATTCGGAACGACCCGCTCTTATTTATGGTCGCCCCTATCACCTCGTCGCCCACGCCCTTACTCACCGGGATAGGCTCGCCGGAGATCATAGCTTCGTCCACCGCCGACTCCCCACCGACTAGCCGACCGTCTACCGGAACCTTCTCGCCGGGCCGCACTACGACCACGTCCCCGACAACCACGTCCTCGACGGGGATGTCTATTTCCTCACCGTCCCGCACTACTCGGGCGGACGTCGCCTGCAAGCCCGCGAGCTTCTTTATCGCCTCGTTTGTCCGGCCTTTTACGCGGGCCTCCAGCAATCTACCCAGCAGGATCAGGGTAATGATGAGCGCGGAGGTGTCGAAGTACACGTCGGCGCGTCCCCCGGCGAAGAGTTGCGGCGCAACGGTCGCTACCAGGCTGTAGAGGTACGCTGCACTGGTCCCGACGACGACCAGGGTATTCATGTTGGCCTGGCCGTGCTTGATCGCACCCCAGGCGCCCGTGTAGAAACGCCAACCGGCCCAGAATTGCACCGGAGTGGCGAGCGCGAGCAGTCCAAAATTCAGCCAGCGCATCGGCACCGGACTCGGAACTCCCAGCATATGTGGGATGCTGCCCAGCAGGATCAAGGCGGTCAGCAACGCCGCCACGAGGAAGCTATTACGGAGCTTCCTATACTCTTTCTCGCCAGTCTCCTCTGCTGATCCTTGTTCCTCTTCACTAACCGCGCCATACCCGGCGCCCTCGACGGCGTGTTCCAGGTCTCGCGGCTCCACGCTACCCGAGAGATACTCCACGGTAGCTTCCTCGGCGGCCAGGTTGACGTTCGTATTCAGCACGCCCGGCACGCCATTCAGAGCTTTCTCGACCCTACCTACACAACTGGCGCAGCTCATGCCCGTGATTCCAAGATCCGTCTTTACGATCTCCGCGCCGTACCCGGCGTCTTCTATGGCTCCGACCAGGGCGCCAGGGCTTACGGAGCCGGGATCATAGGAAACATTCGCTTTCTCGGCGGCGAAATTTACGTTGGCTTCCTCGACGCCCTCGATCTTCGAGAGAGACTTTTCTACCCGGTTGGCGCAAGCCGCGCACGACATTCCCGTAACCGGAACATCCAACCTCTCCAGCTGTTGCTTCTGCATCCCTGTAGCCTTTCTCTGACGACAATGACCATTCTATCATACCCCCCTACCCTACCTGTCGAGTAGTAATGCACCTCGACTGACGGATGCGCTATTCTCGCCGTTTGGGATACATGCAAGAGTTGAGGGAGGCACCGGACTCTCGGCGATTGAACCAGGAGAATCCTTTGTGCAGGCGGCCCGCAGGGAGCTTTTCGAGGAGACAACCCTCACGGCAGAGAAATTGGAGCTACTGACGATATGTTCGGGACCGGGCTTCGAGCACACGTACCCAAATGGCGACCGTATCCACAACGTGACCGCTATTTACCTGGCAACCGGAGTACGTGGGGAGGCCCGGGCAGACGGAGTAGAGGGAAGAGATGTTCGCTACCTCCCTACCGAAGACGAACCACCTGCCGGATGCGCCTCCACCATCTGTTGGGCGTAACTCATGCGTTGCTCCTTCCTCATATTTTCTTGTCCATATACCATTACCCCCTACCCCTTTACTGCAAACAATTCGAGGCTTCAAAGATCTAGTGACGTGGGAGGCGGGATGTTCGATTATTGGTGTGGTGGAGGAGGTACGCGTTATCTCGTGTTGGCGTCTCGCAGGATCTCGAAGATTTCGTCTATCAGGGCTTCGCGCTTGTCTGGGGGGAGGTCGCGGGGGTGGATGGTTTGTTT
>JBARZO010000104.1:0-1577 GCA_049650165.1 Rubrobacteraceae bacterium | reverse complement strand
GCTCCAGGTAGAGCAAGAAACGGTCGGGCGGCTCGTAACGATCCTGTCTTCGATAGGACTCGGGGCGCTCGCTCTAGCCGGTATCGGCGGCTTATTCATGTCCCGGCGGGCCATGCGGCCGGTGCGGACGGCCTTCGAGAAGCAGCGGGCCTTCGTCGCCGACGCCTCACACGAGCTAAAAACCCCACTCGCCCTGGCGAAGATAGACGGCGAAGTGCTCCGGCGAAACCCTCGCGCGCCGGACGCCGATGAGATCCTGGAGCATCAACTCTCCGAGATCGACCGTATGGATGCCCTCATCTCCGACCTGTTAGTCCTGGCCCGCCTAGACGCCGGAAAGCTCGACGTAAACAACGAACCCTTTGACTTGGCAGCCGCTATCGTCGAAGCCACCGACCGGTTCCAGGCCCGCGCCGCCTCCGAAAACGTAGCCCTCGAAGCCATCCCGGACGGCAAACTCTTAGCCAAAGGCGACGCCGAACGGGCCGTCCAGATACTAACCATACTCCTGGACAACGCCCTCCGTTTCACCCCCGAAGGCGGCCGCGTGACCGTAACCGCCAATCGTTCCGAAGGCCAGGTCCAAGCCATCGTGACCGACACCGGACTCGGCATCCCGCCCGAACGCCTCTCCCACATCTTCGACCGCTTCTACAAAGCCGACGCGGCCCCGAACTCCTCCAACGGCGGAACGGGCCTCGGCCTCGCTATCGCCCGAGACCTGGCCCGCGCCCAGGGCGGTGACCTCACCGCCGAGGATTCAGAGAGCGTCGGAGCCGTGCTGCGCCTCAGCCTCCCAAAAAGTTAAGGCGCAGCACGACCCCGGCTTCTAATACATCTGCATCAGGTCATCTTCGCCATGCCGCCGTCTATAGCGTAGTCCGACCCGATAACACCACCGGATTTCTCGGAGGCGAGAAAGAGCACCACCGAGGCGACCTCCTCCGGTGAGATCATACGTCCCAACGTGATACCGAACTGCTCGGGCAAAACATCGAGAAAGTCTTCCAGCTCCATGCCCATCGCCTTAGCCATCTGATCCCCCGCTTCCCCCTCATCCTCGAAGAGCGGAGTTCGCACCGGCCCCGGAGATACCGCATTTACTCGAACTCCTTGGGCACCAAATTCCTCTGATAAGGCCTTGGAAAAGTTGCTCATCGCCGCCTTGGAAGCCGCGTAGTCAATGACCGCAGATTGGGCGAGACGGGCATTCAAGGAAGAAACGTTTACAATTGCGCCTCCATCCTTCAGCAAGTGTGGCAGGGCGGCGCGAGAAGCTCGCACGGCGCTCATCAGATTGAACTCCAACGTGCCGAGCCAATTATCGTCCGTGATCGACAGAAACCCGCCCGTTCGAGGCTCGACTCCGCCAACGTTATTGACTAACACGTCTACGCCGCCAAATTCCTCCACCGCGCGCACAACCAGCTTACCCGGACCTTCAGCCGTGCTCAGATCCACCGGAACCGCCGCTACCGGATACCTACCGGCCAACTCCTCCAGAGCCTCACCCGGTCGCCGACTCCCGGCGACTACCTTTGCCCCCTCCTCCGCGAACGCCCTCGCTACCGCCAACC
>JBARZO010000103.1:0-2385 GCA_049650165.1 Rubrobacteraceae bacterium | reverse complement strand
GTTGAGTTCGTCGCGGTAGAGTCGCCACTGGGGTAGGAACTGGTCCATGAAGGATTTGAAGCGGTCGTTGTGATGGCGTTCCAGCAAGTGGATCATCTCGTGGACGAGGACGTATTCTAGGCAGTGGGGCGGCTTTTTGGCGAGGTCAAGGTTTAGCCAGACGCGGCGATCCCGGATGTTGCAGCTACCCCACCGGGTCTTCATCTTTTTGACGCCCCAATCGTTTACTTGCACCCCGATCATGGGTTCCCACTTTTCGATAACGTCCGGCAGGATCTCCTTCATGTGGCGACGATACCAGTCGTTTAGGACTTGTCGGCGTTTGTCGCGGGTGGTTCCGGGTCGGACTTGCAGGACCATTTCGGAGTTGCCTTTGAGGATGACTTTGTTGGGTTCGTCTCGTTCTACAACTCGTAGGCGGTAGCGGCGGCCGAGGAAATAGTGGCTCTCGCCGCCGACCATTTCGCGGGGGGATTGGCGGGGCTGGTCGGCGAAGGTTTGTCGGTGTTTCCGGATCCAACACAGCTTAGAAACCACCGCCAGCCTTACCGCCTCATCGTCCGTGCGGGTCGGGGCGGAGACGCGAACCCGACCCTCCGGCGGGTGGACGCTCAGGTGGAGGTTCTTGATGGGTTTGCGGACAACCTCCACCTGAATGCCGCTGACCTCTATCGTTGCGGTCCTAGTACTCACGCTGGTTCTTTACTAGCTCGAAGATCTCATCGGCCCGCGTCTCGTACTCCCCAAGCTCCTCACGCACGGCATTCAAAACTTCCTTCTCCTTGAAGTTGTTGCCGCGCCAGTCGTCCTTGCGGGTGTACCGAACCGCAGTATCCACCCGCACGGCCACCGTCTCGTCTCCATCCAGGTTGTCGTAGAGGGCGCGTTTGGCGGAGGTGTCGAGCGAGGCCGGGTACGCGCCGCCTCCTGCGGGGTTCTTTACCTGGGCGGCGAGGTCCACCAGGTTATCGAGGTAGGTTTTGTAATCCTCGGCTCCGTCTTTGCGCTGTTGGATCAGGGCGTCGAGCAACTCGGACATCTTCTCGTAGTATTTGGGATTGACCGGCTGCTCGTCGATGATGACCTTGCGGAGGTTGTTCTCGATGGTCTCGGACATCGCCTCCTCGTCGTCCTTGAGACCCTCGGGGAGTTCGTCCAACGCACTCGTGCCCCTGTCCACCAGTAGATCCACGAGCCCGAGATCCTCGAAAGTCGAGAGCTTCCGACTCTCCTCGGCCCGCACGTAAGTATCCAGAAGATGCCGCATGGCGGGCTCGTAACTCTTCATATCCAGATAATCGCCGCTGGATACTTTCACTTCCTGGCGAACTTTTTCGTAGTGGACCACGTCCGCATGGATCGCCTTAGCTTCTTCGGGGGTGTAACCGGCCTGGGGCATCTCGTTGGCGAGGTTTGCGTAGGCCCGCACGAAGGAGGAGACGGCTTTGTACAGTGCGACGCGCTTCCGCTCGTTGGCCCGGACAGCTTCCTTGTCGGTGGTGTCTTCGGCGCAGAAGTAGCGAGTGTAGTCGACGGTGTTTCGGGGAAGGCGTACCGGCTCGCAGGTGGCGCGGATGGTTTCGTGGGTCTCTTCGAGGCGTTCGCGGGCTTTCTCCAGGCGGTTTTCGAGGAGCCCGGCGACGTCCTGCCGATCATAGCCGTCGAGGGCGTCGCCGGTATAGTCGGAGATGGCCCCTTCAAGGCTGTTGAAGAGGTCTTTGTAGTCGATGATGTAACCGTATTCCTTATCCTCGCCATCGATTCGGTTCACACGACATATGGCCTGGAAGAGACCATGATCCCGCATCTTCTTGTCGATGTAGAGGTAGGTCGCGGGCGGCGCGTCGAAGCCGGTGAGGAGTTTGTCGACGACGATGAGGAGCTTCATGCGTCCAGGTTCGTTTATGAAGGTCTCTTTTACGCCTTTCTCGAACTCTTCGGTGCGGTACATGGCCGCGTCTTCGGAGACGTTGAAGTAGTCCGCGAGCATCCGACGGTAGACGGCGTACTGGTGGAGTCTCTCGGTAAGGCCCGCGCCGGATTCTTCGCCGGTGATGTCGCTCGGCGCGGGGTCATAGCTGGTGATGATGGCGCACTTTCCGGCCAGGTCTGTTCCGGCGAACATCTCGTAGAGTTTGCAAGCCTGGTAGATGCTGCCGCAGACGAGCATCGCGTTGCCCCGGCCGCTCATCAGGCGGTCGCGGGTTCCCATATCGAAGAGGATGTCGGCGGAGATCTTGCCGAGCCGGTCGCTGCTGGAGAGGACTTTCTGCATAGTCCCCCACTTCTTTTTTAGCTGGACTCGCGCCGCGTCGGTTAGCCCGGCGGTCTTCGCCTCGAACCATTGATCCACCCTGTCCGGGGAGGTGAGATACTGGTCGATGT
>JBARZO010000102.1:0-3901 GCA_049650165.1 Rubrobacteraceae bacterium | reverse complement strand
GCGTCCCGTGCTGGTATGAAACGAGATCAGAGCCTCCATACCCTCCGCCCGATAGCCAGTCTCCTCTCGCAACTCCCGCTCTGCAGACTCCTGCGGATTCTCACCCTCATCCACCGCGCCGCACGGCAACTCCAACGTGAACCTCCCGAGCGGTTGCCGCCACTGACGCACCATCACGACCCGTCCGGCGTCAGTTACAGGCAGTACCGCAGCGAATCCCCCGCTCTCCTGAACCCCGTACTCGATAACCGAACCGTCGGGCAACTCCACCTGATCTACGCGGAAGGCGCACCAGGGGTTTTCGTAGACGTAGTTGCTTCCGAGTGTTTTCCAGCTATTTTCCTGCACGAGAGCTAGAGTTTAGACCATCACGGTGTATAATCCCGCGCCGTGACTACTGCAACAACAAGCAAGCCCAAGAGTTTGTCGCTGGGCGCGAGCGTGTTCGTCCCGGTTCCGGCGGCGCGGCTGTACGAAGTCCTGCTAGACGTTAAGAATTTCCCGCGCTGGGCTCCGGCGGTTCGTCGGGTTGAGGTACTCGAAGGTGGTCCGGGTTCGGGCATGATCTCGGAGTGGGAGTTGTCGATACTCGGCGTACGGAAGCGGGTGTTGAGCCTGCTGGAGACCGCTGATTCTTCCGAACGGCTACGCTGGACTTACGAGGGACCGATCCAAGGATGGGGAGCGTGCGTGCTGCGCGAGCGGGGCGACGGTACTCTGGCCGACTTCTCTACGGAGCTTCACGTAGCGGAACCGGTGCTGGAGCGGTTGCTGCAAAGGCTGCCGGTAAGTGGGTTGGCAACGAGCCAACTAAAACGCTCGCTCGCCGGCCTCGGACGGATGGTCAGCGGTGAGAGAGACGTGAACCGGGTGGTCGTCGGTCCCCAGCAGATCGCCGCATAAAAAAGAGGGGCCGAAGCCCCTCATTCTCTAACGTATGCGGTTAGTTGTTACTCGAAGTGGTCGGCGTTTTTGGCGATGTAGCTCTCCATCTCGTCGGGGACTTCGTCCTCCGGATAGATCGCCTCTACCGGACACTCCGGCTCGCAGGCGCCGCAGTCGATGCACTCTTCCGGGTTGATCAGGAACTGATCCCCGGCGTCGTAAATACAATCGACCGGACAAACCTCTACACAACTCTGGTCTTTCGTGCCGATGCACGGCTCTGTAATTACATAGGTCATATACAACCTCCTCTCGACAGGTTTGAATCTCTAATAGCCTTATACCAGCCGGAGAGTACATAGACTACGCCCGGTTGACCGCCATCATCGCAGCCCATGACCGGGGTCATGACAGCGTGTGATACAGATCAAAAACAGTTCTTGTTAGGAAAGGTTCTCAGGTACGGTCCCGCAACTCGGCGGGCTTTAGAATAATGATTGCTTTGCTATCGAGCTCCAGAATACCGTCGCGGGCGAGACGTGAGAGGGCGCGAGAGAGAGCTTCGCGGGAGATGCCGGTCGCCTCGGCCATCTCCTGGCGGGAGAGCGAGGGCTCGAAGACGACGCCCGTCCGGGTTACGCGGCCCTCCTCCGTGGCTAGGTTCAGCAGCATCCGGGCTACCCTTTGCGGGGCGCTGTGGAAGACCAAATCTCCGACGAGGTCTTCCAGTTCGCGGTTTCGGGAGGCCAGGTGGCGGGCGAGCCGGATGGCGCCTTCGGGGAACCGGCCCATTATTTCGAGCAGTTCGTCGCGGAACACGGCGTAGAGCACGCAGTCGGTGAGGGCGGTCGCCCCCTGGCTCTGGGGCCGGGCTTCCAGGGCGGAGGAGAGACCGAGCACGGAGCCGTCGCCGACGACGCCCAGGATCTGATCCCGGCTCTTGGCGCCGCCCGAAGAGCGATACAGCTTCACCCGTCCCTCGCGCATAAAATACACGGCCCCCGAAGGCTCGCCCTCCCGATAGAGCGCCGTACCGTCCCCGATCTCCAAAACCGCAGCAGCGATTGCCAGCGCCTGAAAGAACTCCTCGTCCAGGCCCGCCAGGAACTCGAACTCCTGCAAGCCCTCCAGCTTCGTCAGGTGCTCGACCGCCCGGCACCGGGCTCCCGGAAGCCGCGCCCAGGAAGGTGGAGCGTTTTCACCGTACACGCTAATATCTCAACCTCGATCTCATGCTCCCTTTATACGCCAAGTGGCGCAGGTTTGCATGAAAAGCGTGTTGTCCGGTCGGGATTTCACCTTTCCTGTTGTAGAAGTCGCGTCATCTCTTCCACTGCCGCGTCGTCTTTTCCACAACTCTTCCAAAGTGGTCGCGCCAAAATTTCATGCAGCGGTTCTTGGATATACTCTTACTTAGAAACATGTGACCTAGTAGCTGGGGTTTAGTGCCCAGTCGAGGGAGTTTTCAGATGTGGCGTCTACCGGCTGGCATCTTAGCAGGAATTTTGTTGACCACTCTTTTCAGCATAGTATTTACTCTATTTCCAGTAGTCTACGATTCAGTACCTAGCAACAGAGTTGCAGCCGCTCTAGGTATAGTGTTTTGGGCAGTCGGTGCCTTTGCAGTGGGGGCTTTCTCCGGGTGGGTGGCCGGCCGTTTAGAGGTTCTGGTTGCTGTCGGGTCGGTGATTTTGGGGTTTGCTACTTTAAGGCTCTTGCCGCAGGCTTTTGTTCTAGGAGACGACTTTATGCTCTACTTCTTGAGCGTACCGTTCACGTTGATTGCTATTTTCGGTGGCACATGGGTATTCTTCGCCCGTCGCACAGATTTACGATGAGTTCGTAGGACGGTTCTTCGGAACCGTGCGAATTCTCGGATGTAAACTCGGAGCTTTACCCGCATCCGTTTTGCGGAACTTTCGGCGCGCCCCTCTGCTGTAATCGGCATAAAAGCGTTCCCTGAGTGGAACTGATAGCACGACCTCTACACTGTCGGCGCTCTATCTACTAGATCAGTCGAAACAAAGGCTGGTAAGCTGACAGACTGATCTACTAAACACAAAGGAGCTTGAAATGGAAGGTAAAGTTGCGCTCATAACCGGCGCGAGCCAGGGACTCGGGAAGGCACTCGCTCTCGCTTATGCGGAGAGAGGCGCTAAGGTCGTTATAAACTCCCGGAGCGAGGATTCGCTTCGTCCGGTCGCCGAGGAAGTCGAGGAGAAAGGCGCGGAGGTGCTCGCGGTAGCGGCGGACGTTTCGGAGGCCGGCGACGTGCGGAAGTTGGTGGATGCTGCGGTCGGACGGTTCGGTAGGATAGACGTGCTCGTCAACAATGCCGGGGTGCTGGGGCCGCGGGTGGAGATCCTGGAGTTCCCGGAAGACGAGTGGCGCGAGGTGATAGACGCCAACCTCACCGGGCCATACCTCGTCTCGAAGGCCGCCATCCCGCACATGCCGGAGGGAGCTTCGATCATCAACCTCGTCAGTGGTGTTAGCGTCGAGGGCCGCGCCGAGTGGGGCGCTTACTCCGTGAGCAAGTTCGGGATCGAGAGCCTCACCCAGATACTAGCTGCAGAACTCGAAGGTCGCGGCATCCGGGTAAACGCCGTGGACCCCGGCGGGATGCGGACCGACATGCGTGCCGCCGCCTACCCGGAAGAAGACCCGAGCACCAAGATCACGCCGGAAGAAAACACCGACGTATTCGTCTATCTGGCTTCAGACGAGTCGGCAGGCGTAACCGGAGAGCGGTTCAAGGCGCAGGAGTTTAAGGGGGCTTGACCCGCGGGTTCTTCTAAGCTACGTCGGTCAGCTCGGCCTGAACGACGAGCCGGTCGGAGTAGTCGGGGAGGGTGCAGGTCTGTAGGGTGATGACGTTTTTGCCGGGGATTGGCTCTGTTACGGAGAGGTCCGAGGGGCTTACGACGGTCTCTTCGAAGACTTCGTAAGTGTATCGGGTGTCGTTTGCGTCGGTGACGTAGACTTTGTCGCCATTTTGGAGCTTGTTGAGGTCGAA
>JBARZO010000101.1:0-2487 GCA_049650165.1 Rubrobacteraceae bacterium | reverse complement strand
TGAAGCGCTGATGATGGTCCAGGGCGAAGAAGGCATCGGTCGTGCTTTCGAGGATGTTCGTAATGCGTTCGCTGGACTCCCGTAGCTGGTACTCGGCCTTTTTTTGCTCGGTGACATCCATTTTGATGCCCTGCCAAAAGCGGGGTTTACCTGACCTGTCTCGTACCAATAAGGCTTCATCTTGAAGCCAGATCTCCTCGCCGTCGCGGGAAAGCATGCGGTACTCGGTGTTGAAAGGTTCCCCGGTTTCAGCGGCGCGCGCGGCTTCACCGAGCACCCGGTCCCGGTCTTCGGGGTGGAGAACTTCTCTCCAGAGGTCGGGATTCTGTATGAAGTCGTCCGGGGTGTAACCGAGAAGGTTCTCTATCTGCGGGCTCACGTACTTGGTGGAGTAAGGGTTTGCCAGATCCTCGCCGGTGTAGATGACCGCGGGGACTTGTTCTACGAGGGTCCGGTAACGATGCTCCGCTTCCTCAAGGCCGGTCTCCGTCCTGAGACGATCTGTAATGTCGCGCGAGACGGCTATGATCTCCTGCATCTCGCCGCTTTCATCGTCGAGGACCATACGGCTGGTCGTTTCGAACCACCGGTATGCGCCGTTTTTGCAACGGATCCGGTAGCTCACCGTGTAGGTTTCCTGCTGCCGGACCACCGCCGAGTGGGATTCGCTTATCTCTTTGAGATCGTCAGGGTGAAAGAAGTCGTAGGCTGACATACCTACCAGTTCTTCAGGCTCGTAACCTAGCAGGACACTACTCGCGGGGGAGGCGTAAGTGTACACACCCTCCGGGGTATGTTTGGAGATGAGGTCGGTCGAGTTCTCGGCCAGCAGCCGGTAGAGTGACTCACTCTCCCGCAACGCTTCGATACTGTCTTCCGAAACGGAAGAACGCAGATGCTGGGACTTCAGCGTATCGTCTAGTTGTCGCAGTTTCTTGTTCTGCAAAGAAAGCCCCTTCCGGCTCGTGTCCGGGGACCGGGAGGAAGTATTTTGACCCGGCTACCCCGAATTATAAGCCCGCACAAGAGTATCTTCTAGTACAAGCCCGAGTAATTCAAACTGGTTTCTCGTTGCTCCGAAACCTGAGCATACAGTAACAGTTCAAGCCCAGAGGAGGGCTTGGGTAATTTGCCTCAAATCTCCGCGTGAATGCTCCGGTGGGCCTCTTTGAGAGGTACAGTATACGGTATCCGAGGGAGAAGGGAGCCGGTGCCGTAGACCAGTCGCCGGAATTTGGAAGGGAACTGCTGCCGAGCAGGAGGAAAATGGTGATGCGGGTGATCGAGCGGAAACAGGAGCATTACGAGGTAGAGGAGGTTCCGCATGGGAAGGTCTATAGCTGGCGTCCCGAATACGTTCTCTTCGAGTGTGATTGTGGGGAGACGCTGACGTGGAGCAGTGACCACATCGAATGCCGGTGCGGCGCTGTTTACGAAGGATTCGAGCGGGAGAGAGTGAAACCTGACGAGGAGAGGGGAGCCTACCATCCCTGGCTCGAAGACTACGAAGAGTGGCGGGAAACGAAGACAGCCAACGGCATACAGCACGAATACTTCGGTTTCGTGGGAGAGAAGAGCGGTGGATAATATGGTGGAAGTTATGACGGGAAGCGATCACTGGCTAGATAGTCACTCGGTGTTCGTACAGTACCTTATCGTACGCAACGACAACAACCGGCTCAACCTGTTGACGCTGCCTACCGAAAGCGGAGAGTCGTTGCCGGTATTTAGCAACAAGATCTCCGCCCACTCCTTTCTCCGTTCCAACGGTTTTGGGCGGGAAGGCTGGCACGTTCGAGAGTCTACGGCGGGAGAGCTGATCTCACTGCTAATGGGTCACATAGCGGATGTGGAACTGGTTACCCTCAATCCGCTGTCCGCTGATGCGAAATACGACACCGCTACGCCGGAGATAGTCAACAAGAGAGACTTCATAGGATCACTCATGAGAGAGCCGATTCTTCTATCTCATAACTAGAGCGGTTTACCTGGAACCAACAACCTATAGCTGAAGAGACGAGGTCCGGATGTATTGTCCGGGCCTCGTTTTTGCCCCTGGCAGTTAGAAAAGACCGGTACTGTGATTCCACGAACGTCGGGATGTGGCCGGCGGTTGTGCGCTAAGCTTAACGATATGGATGCAAACCGTCGTTACAACGTAACCAGCGGAACCGACTGGGAGAAAATCGTGGGTTACTCACGGGCGGTGCGACGAGGCCCGTTCGTTTTCGTCTCAGGAACCACTGCCACCGATGGGATTGGAGGCATAGTTGGCGTAGGAGATCCGTACGCCCAAGCGGTCCAGTCGATAAACAACATCCGGGTGGCGCTGCGGGCGGCGGGCGGCGAGTTGGAAGACGTGGTTCGAACCAGAATCTACGTGACCGACATAGACAATTGGGAGAGGGTGGGTAAAGCCCACGGCGAGTTCTTCGGAGAGACAAAGCCCGCGACGAGCATAGTAGAGGTGAGTAGGCTCATATTGCC
>JBARZO010000100.1:0-3304 GCA_049650165.1 Rubrobacteraceae bacterium | reverse complement strand
GGAGAATGTTTAGATGACCGAAACTCTCGGTTGACAGCTAATAATCGCGGCCATCCCGGGTATCCCGGCGTTGGTCTTTCTCTTGTTGGCGCTCTTCGGACGCGCGCTGAAGGAGAATGCCCAGTATGTAGCTATCTTCGGGATGGTCTTCTCACTGGTCTTCTCCGCAACGGCGCTATTTCTGGTGATCCAGGGTGAGGGCGAACCTCTCTCGTTCGCGGTTAACTGGATCGACTTGGGTGCGGGCGGCTCTTTCCAAATGGGGGTTTACATAGACGGCCTGGCGGCGATGATGCTGGTCGTGGTCAGCTTCGTGAGCCTCATGGTGCAGCTCTACTCCGGCGGATTTATGGAGGGCGACTCGCGCTTCTCCTGGTACTTCGCTGTATTGAACCTGTTTACCGCCTCGATGCTCGGGCTGGTCGTCGCGCCGAACTTCATTGAGTTGTACGTATTCTGGGAGTTGGTCGGTGTTTGTTCTTACCTCCTGATCGGGCACTGGTTCCAGAAACCTTCCGCCCGCGACGCGGCCCAAAAAGCGTTTATCGTCACCCGCGTCGGTGACGCGGCGCTGTTTATCGGGATCATCATCTTCTGGGCCCAGACGGGGACGACCTCCTTTGATGGCATCTCTCAAGCGGCCCAGGCCGGGTTTATCGGCGGGTCGCTGTTCACGGTGGCGGTGGTGCTGGTCTTTATCGGAGCGATTGGCAAGAGCGCCCAGTTCCCGCTGCACGTCTGGCTGCCGGACGCGATGGAGGGTCCGACGCCGGTGAGCGCCCTGATCCACGCGGCCACGATGGTCGCTGCTGGTGTATACCTCGTCGCCCGTACCTACGACATTTTCGTCCAGAGCGAGACCGCGATGCTTACGGTGGCGTACATCGGTGGCTTTACGGCGCTCATGGCGGCGACGATGGCGCTGGTCAAGAAAGATATAAAGCGTGTGATCGCCTACTCTACCGTTTCGCAGCTCGGATACATGATGCTCGCCCTCGGGGTCGGTTCTTACACGGCCAGCATGTTCCACCTCTACAACCACGCCTTCTTCAAGGCGCTCCTGTTCCTCGGCGCCGGCAGCATCATCTACGCGATGAACTCCTACAGCCTGGCGGACATGGGCGGATTACGACGCCGGATGCCGATAACTTTCTGGACGATGGTGATCGCCGGGTTATCCCTGTCCGGTATCTTCCCCCTGAGCGGTTTCTGGTCGAAGGACGCCATAGTCGCCTCGACCTTCGAAGAGCACTACTACGTACTGTTCGGGATGGCCCTCCTGACCGTTTTCCTGACGGCGTTCTACATATTTCGTGCGATCTTCATGGCCTTCACCGGCGAACCCCGTACGGAAGAGGCCCGGGTGGCCGTGGACCCGCCGGGAATAATGACACTACCGCTGATGCTGTTGGCCCTTCTCTCCATAGTGAGTGGTTGGATCGGCATCCCGGAAGGCTTCCTCGGGTTGCCGCTCCGAGACCGCTTCGCCGAGTTCGTCGCCCCGAGCGGCTTCGCCACGGAAACCCTGAGCGCGACCTTCGGGGTCGAGCCCCACGGCTTCAGCTTCGGACTCGCGTTGCTCTCTGTTCTCGTTGGCGCTGGCGGTATCGGGCTGGCCTACTTCCTCTACGTGATGCAGCCTCAGCGCGCCGACTCGCTGGCGCGGAGCCTCTCCGGCTTGCACACGTTCCTGGACAAAGGTTGGTACTTTGACGCCCTTTACGGGGCGACTTTCGTGCGGGCGGCCAGGGCTATCGGAAGGGCCACAAACATCTTTGACCGGAGCGGCCTCGACCGGGGCGTTGGTGGTGTCGGAAAAGGAGCACAGGGTGTCGGAGAATTTCTCCGCCGGTTCCAGACGGGTGGCGTACAGAACTACGCGCTGTTTATCTTGTTGAGCGTCTTGATCATCGGAGTGATAGTTGGGGCTATCGGGGGGGCGCAGTACGCGATCCTGGTGATCGCCCTGATCGTGATCCTGACGCTAGCTACCTTCGCCCTGGGGGTGCGCCTGTGATCACCACGATAACCATCTTCATACCGCTTCTTGGAGCCCTGCTCGTCATGCTACTGCCGGACGAGGACGAACGCCTGATCCGGTATTCAGCCCTCGGGGTCGCAGCCGTTCCGCTAGCGCTGGTCCTTTTTCTGTACTTCCGCTTCGGCCTCGCGGGCAACCTCGACAACGCCTCACTCTCGCAAGGCTTTACCTGGATAGAGTCGCTGAGCGTCGGCTACCGGGTCGGGCTGGATGGTCTTGGTTTCGGCATGTTCTTCTTGTCTGCGCTGCTGACCCTGATCGCGGTCGCCGTGTCGTGGGACGTGCGGGAGAACATCAAGATGTACTACGCGATGCTCTTTATCGCAGAGGTTGGAATGCTCGGGGTGTTCGCGGCTCAGGATCTCGTGCTGTTCTACATTTTCTTCGAGGTGACGCTGGTCCCGATGTACATAATGGTCGGCATCTGGGGCGACGAGAATCGTCGGCGGTCGGCGATCAAGTTCTTTATCTACACTTTCTTTGGAAGCACGATAATGCTGGCCGGATTCCTGGCCTTCGGAATACTTGCAGGGACATTCTCCATAGAGGGTCTAAGTGCCGGCGGTGGGTTGGGCCGGACGGCTCAAGTGGCGGTTGCGGCGCCGATACTGTTCGGGTTGCTGATCAAGGTTCCCGCGGTCCCGCTACATAGCTGGCTGCTGGACGTCTATGTCTCCAGTCCTATCTCGACGAACGTGGTTCTCTCTGGGGTGCTGCCTAAGCTCGGGACGTTTGGACTCATCAAGATAGCGATACCTCTGCTGCCGCAGGGCGTGGAGCCTTTCCTGCCCTACATTGCTATATTCGGGGTCATAAACATAATTTACGGGGCGTTCGTGGCTTTCCTCCAGCCGGACTTGAAATCGCTGGTGGCGTACTCCTCGATCGGGACGCTCGGCTTTATCCTGCTCGGCGCTGCTTCGGTGAACGCGGTTGGCCTGAATGGCGCGGTGTTGCAACAGGTGACTCACGGATTGTATTCGGCTTTGCTGTTTATCCTGGTTGGTGTGATCGCCGCCAAGACGGGCACGCGCCAGATCTCCGAGCTTGGGGGACTCGCCGCCCGGATGCCGTGGGCGGCGGGGCTTCTGGCGCTTGGGGCGTTGGCGGCTATGGGGTTGCCGGGGCTCGCGGTCTTCGTTTCCGAGTTTATGAGCATAATGGGCGGCTATGAGGCCTTCCCGGTTCAAGGAGTACTTGCGGCGCTCGGTATCGTGCTGAGCGCTATGTATCTCTTGTACATGCTGTCCCGCACTATATTTG
>JBARZO010000099.1:0-6037 GCA_049650165.1 Rubrobacteraceae bacterium | reverse complement strand
CCATCCATCGCGGGATCTAGCTTGTCGGCCATCTTGGAGAGATATGTGCGCTGTCCTTCGTCGAGGTTGCCCGCGGCTTCCCGCGCCTCTTCCGGCTCAAGAATCCGCAGCCGGAGCGACTCCGGCGCCCACTCCTCGGCCCAGTTGCGCGCGTAGCGCAGGTCCTGCGTTAGAGTGGGGTCTTCGGCGGCTTTTTCGTAGCCGCTCCGGCGGAGCATCTCCGCGGCGATTCTCGGGTCGGTGGAGGTCTGCGCGACGGTGACCAGGTGATTGTAGGGAACCGGTTCTTCCTTCACGGAAGCACCGTACTCGTCCATAAATTGCGGGAAGCCCTCCGTGAGGTCAAGGTCTAAAGCGCGGGCCGGGTCACGACCGAGTACCAGGGAGCGCAGGGCGTCCGGTGGCATTATTCGGAGCAGGTCCTGGGGCAGCAACACGATGCCTTTTGAACTGCTCATCGCGCCCTGGCCCTTTATGTTTATCCACTCGTACTCGTAGCGGCCCGGTACCGGGTAATCGAAGACTTCGCGGGTCATGCGGTCCGCCGTGTCCGTCGAGCCCCCGCGGCTCGTGTGGTCCTTACCGAAAGGCTCGAACGTGACCCCGAGCGCCTTCCACCGGGCGGCTAATTCCACCCGCCAGCCGAGCTTACCCTCGCCTCTCGAATAGTCCGCCGTCTCTTCGTCACCCTCCCGGGTTGCGAAGACGACCTCGTTCTCTTGTGGACGATGCTCCAGAACACGATTCCCGTTAAGGTCGCCCGAACTCGCGCGGGGCAGGAAAGGCGACCAAGTCTCCGGCATATCCCGACCGCTGACATCCTGTAGGATCTTCCGCAGCTCCGAGGTATGTTCTATGGATTCCCGCGTTACTTGGGTATAGATGCCGCTCTCGTATATTTCGTGCGAGCGGAGCAACTCTACGTCCATCTCCATCTCTCCTAGCGCCGCTTCGAAGGGGGCGAGGAAGTGTTCGGAGTAGGATTTGTGGCAACCTTCGGGGTCCGGGATGCGAGAGAGGCTCTGGCCGATATGCTCTTCGTAGCTCTCAGGGATGCCGGGGGCTATCTTGCGGAGCGGGTCTATGGTGTCGGCGTGGAATATAAAGCGGACTTCATCGCCCCGTTCTCTCAGGGCGCGGGCGACCGCTTCGGCGACGAGCACTTCGCGCAGGTTACCGACGTGGATGTTGCCGGAGACGCTTATACCGCTGACGACCACGTGCGGGCCGTTTCCCAATTCTTCGGCGACTTTCTTCGCCCAGTTGGGTACGGGTGTTTTGATCATTCAGGGCTCCACATCAAGTTGGAAGGGTCAACCGACCCGGTTTAGCTGGCGGCCTCGACGTTGATGATCTCGTACTCCGTCGAGCCGCGGGGCGTGGCGACCGTAACTTTCTCTCCGACACGGCGTTTGAGGACCGCACGACCGACTGGGGACGCGTGGGAGAGCTTACCGCTCTGCGGATCGGACTCGTTGGCGCCCACGATATGGAAGGTCCGCTCTTCGTTCTTTTCGATGAGCCGCAGGGTGACACGAGTCCCCAGGTCGACGGAGTCGGTGTCCGCCTCCGAGGGGTCTACGACCTTCGCGCTGCGGGCGCGACGCTGAAGCTCGCTGATGCGCCGCTCCAGTAGGTACTGTTCGTTCTTGGCGTCGTCGTACTCGGCGTTCTCCGAGAGGTCGCCGAACTCGCGGGCCTGCCGGATGCGGTCTGCAACCTCTCTGCGCCGAGTTTCGGTTAGATATTCTAATTCCGTCTGAAGCTTCTCAAGCCCTTCCGGGGTGATCAGCTCCTGGTTCTTCTCTGTCATAAGAGCGGTGAGTATATGTTCGGTATCCCAAGGTGTCAACGAGGATTTTGAGCTTTTTTCTGGGCTTTTGTCCTAGTTCGAGGTATTCAGCTCATAAAGGACTCGCAGTCCTTTTAGCGTCAGGTCGGAGTCGAGCTTCTCTATCTCCCGGCAGTGACGGACTATGGCGGAAGCCGGTCCGCCGGTCGCTATTACCCACGGATTCTCGGAAGAATTCTCTTCCAACTCTTCTTTGAAACGTCGGATGAGGGCGTCTATAGCGCCCGCGTAACCGTAGACGAAGCCGCTGCGGATCGAGTCCGGGGTGTTGGTCGCTATGGCGCAGGTCTCTTTCCCTTCGAGGTCTACGCCGGGGAGTTTCGCCGCCCGGGCGACCAGGGCATCCAGCGAAACGTAGATGCCGGGCATGATCGCGCCTCCCCGATACGCGCCGTCTGCATCCACAGCGCAAACCGTCGTCGCGGTTCCAAAGTCCACTATGATCGCCGGTGAACCATAGAGTTCTTTGGCCGCGACGGAGTTGACGATCCGGTCGGACCCAACAGCGTTCGGGTCGTCGTAGAGGTTCGGGAGGCCGGTTTTCATCTCGGGTGTCACGGAATAGAAAGTGACATTGAGTGTATTTTGGCCGAGCTGCCGGTAAGAGCGACTCAGTTCCGGGACGTCGCTCGCGATGATCAGGGCGTCAACGCCCGATAGGTTCATATCCCGAAGTTCCATAAAAGAGGCAATGCTGGCCCCCAACTCGTCCGCCGTCCGATGGGTCTCCGTCGCCATCCGCCAACGGGCCCGAAGCTCTTCCCCCTCGAATACCCCGAGCTTGGTCTGGGTATTCCCGACGTTCACCGCCATCAACAAATCCGCTCAGCCCCCTCCAACTCGCGCACGCCATTCAGGTCGGCCCCCGCGATAAGCTCGCGCACTACGCCGAGCCCGGGAATATACAGGTTCGGGTCCAAATCTACGAGCCCCTGCAAATTGAAAGCCCGCATTATTCCCCGATGCGGAACCTTGAAATCCGGCTCTTCGAAAGTTTCATCTCCGAACAGCAACACGTCGATATCCACCGTCCGCGGCGCCCTCTCACCCTTCTCTTCGCGTCCGAGAGCCGACTCGACCCCCTGACAGTAGCGCAACAGCTCCAGCGCGGACAGCTTGCATTCCAATTCCGCAACGCAGTTCAGGTACTCCGGCTGATCCCCTTCAACTTCTACCGGCTCTGTTTCGTAGATTCTCGATACGTCTGTGACGTCCATGCCCTGTCCGCGTCCAAGCGCCTCTACCGCCGCCCGGAGGTACGATAGCCGATCTCCGAGGTTGCTGCCGAGGCTGAGAAAAGTAAGTGTCAAAAGAACTCCGCTGTAGACATGACTTAATACCGCAATATGGCCCGCGCAACTTCCAGAGCTTCCCGGTTGGCGCGGACATCGTGGACGCGGAGGATGTTTGCACCGCGCTCGTAGGCGAGTACGCTCGTTGCAACGGTGCCGGAGATACGGCTTCTTACTTCCTCGACGCCGGAGATCTTACCGATAAAGCGTTTGCGGGAGGCTCCTACGAGGACCGTATAGCCAAGCTCTGCAATGGCGTCAAGGTTTTTGAGCAGCGCCAAGTTGTGATCCAGGGTCTTACCGAAGCCTATACCGGGGTCGAGGATTATTTTGTCTGACGCCACGCCCGAATCTTCGGCGTGTTTGGCGCGTTCGGCGAGGAAGTCTCGTACCTCCCCAACCACGTCGTCGTAGTAAGGTTCCTGCTGCATAGTCTTTGGCTCACCGAGCATGTGCATCAAGATTATCGGACACCCGGCTTGCGCCACGACGTTTGCCATGTCCGGGTCGCCGCGCAGCGCGGTTACGTCGTTGATCATGCCGGCTCCGGCTTCGAGTGCTGCACGGGCGGTTTCAGCCCGGTAAGTATCTACCGAGATGACCGTATCCGGACGGTCTTCCATAACGACCCGGATGGCGGGGAGTATGCGGTTCAGTTCTTCTTCTTGCGAAACTGGTTCGGAGCCGGGACGGGTGGATTCCCCACCTACGTCTATTATCTGGGCTCCTTCATCCAGCATGACCCTGGCTTGTTCAGCCGCTCGTCTCGGGGCGAGGAAGTCTCCACCATCGGAGAAGGAGTCCGGGGTTACGTTCAAGATGCCCATAAGAATAAGGCCGGGGCCGAGAGTCCGGTCCCCGACCCTGAATGTATTACGGGCCTCTATGTGTTGGTCCACTTACTCCTGGTGGCCGTTGCGGTGCGGCTCGCCCAGGTGGACTTTGTCCACGGCATACTCTTCGACGAGGCGCTTGAGATGCGGCGCGTCGACGGTTTCGTACTCGATCAGGTCTTCGGAGAGCTTGACGACCAAGTCTCGGTTCCTAATGAGCAGGTCTTCGGCGGTGTCGTAAGACTCATCGACGATGCGCCGGATCTCTTTGTCGATCTGGAAGGCGATCTCATCGGAGTAGTCCGGCTGCTGGTTGAAGTCCCGGCCCATAAAGACCTGCCCCTGGGCGTGTCCCAGCGCCATCGGCCCGAGCTTGTCGCTCATGCCGTAGCGGGTGACCATCTGCTTGGCGGTCTGTGTTACGCGCTCCAGGTCGTTAGAGGCTCCGGTGGTGATCTCATCGAAGATCACACTCTCCGCCGCCCGACCGCCGAGCATCATGGCGAGCTGAGACATGAGCTCGCCACGACTCATCATGAAGCGATCCTCTTCCGGCAGGCTCATCGTTACGCCGAGGGCCTGTCCGCGAGGGATGATGGAGATTTTGTGTACGGGGTCGGCCTTGGGCAAAAGGGCGCCGACGACGGCGTGCCCCGCCTCGTGGTAGGCCGTTATCTCCTTCTCTTTCTCGGAGATAATGCGCGTCTTGCGCTCGGGGCCGGCGATCACCCGGTCTATGGCCTCCTCCATCTCGTGCATGCTGATCTCTTCTTTGTCGTACCGCGCTGCCAACAGCGCCGCCTCGTTGACGAGGTTGGCGAGGTCCGCGCCGGTAAACCCGGGCGTGCTGCGCGCCAGCGTCTGGGTGCTGATGTCGTCGCCGAGCGGCTTGCCCCGGCTGTGGACGTTTATGATCTTCTCGCGCCCCGGAAGGTCGGGCCTGTCCACCGTGATCTGGCGGTCGAAACGTCCCGGCCTCAAGAGTGCCGGGTCGAGGATGTCCGGGCGGTTGGTAGCGGCGATCATGATGATGCCGCTCTGGGCGTCGAAGCCGTCCATCTCTACGAGGAGCTGGTTCAGCGTCTGCTCCCGCTCGTCGTGGCCACCACCCATGCCGGCGCCCCGCTGCCTACCGACCGCGTCGATCTCATCCATAAAGATGATGCACGGCGAGTTCTGCTTGGCCTGCTCGAAGAGGTCACGTACTCTCGACGCGCCGACGCCGACGAACATCTCGACGAAGTCCGAACCGGAGATTGAGAAGAACGGCACCCCGGCCTCTCCGGCAACGGCCCGAGCCAGCAGCGTCTTGCCCGTTCCGGGTGGGCCGACCAGTAGCGCGCCCTTCGGGATGCGGGCGCCGAGCTTCTGGAACTTCTGCGGGTTTTCGAGGAACTCTTTGATCTCGGTGAGTTCCTGAACGGCTTCCTGGGCTCCGGCCACGTCGTCGAAGGTGACTTTCGGGGCGTCCTTGTTCATCCGTTTGGCCTTGCTCTTGCCGAAGCTCATCACCCGGTTGCCGCCACCCTGCATCGAGCTCATGATGAACAAAAAGAGCAGGATGATCAGGAAGATCGGGGCTATCGTGCCGATCAGGGTCAGCCAGAAACTGTTGCTCGGTGGTTCGGTCAGGAATGGTATCTCCGCCTCATTGAAGGACCCGGCTATGTCGTACTCCGTGGGGTAGGCGTACTCGAACTCCTGCGGCCCGCCATTGTCCCGTTTTAGCAACCCGGTAACGGTCTGCTTCTGATCCTCTACGGTGAGTTTTTGCTCGGGATCTTCGGGATCCAGAACGAAAGCTTCGTTGTTTACGGCCTGCTGAAACTGTTGGGAGTTGAGCTCTCTAACATCCGGGCTGCCCGAGGATAAGACCCTTACCAGGATCACCGCGAACACCATCAGGATAATGAAGTAGAGTAGTCCTCCGCTCCTTAAAATTCTGCCCAATCTGTCTTTACCTCTCATGGGATATGTCTAGGAACACCAGGATTATACTACCTACAATACGAGGTACGGTGTCCTCCCTCACTCTATGCGTCACCCCTACTGGGTAAGGC
>JBARZO010000098.1:0-5801 GCA_049650165.1 Rubrobacteraceae bacterium | reverse complement strand
CCTGTCGTCAGGGGTAGAGGTTTGGACTTCGCCCGTCTGAGTGGTGACCCCAAGGAAATAGTAGACGCTCTGGTGGACTCGGGGGCCAATCTTATGGCTTTTGCCAGGCGTTTTCGAGAGAACATAGAACCGTACTTCGAGAGAAATCTGGAGGAAACCGTTCGGGCGTGCGAGGATGCCGACGCCGTGATCTACGCTACAGTAGGACTTTTGGGATATTTCGTGGCGAAGCAACTGGGTAAACCGGCCGTCGAGGCCGGGCTGCAACCCGTCTTCAACCCCACGCGATATTTTCCGAGTTCCGTGTCCCCCGGAGGTCGGTCGTTGGGAGGCCTCTACAATCGAATGTCGTACACGGTGGCCCGGCGGGTCTTCTGGCATACTTTGCTGAGACCTTTGATCGAGCAGAGCAATAGTAGTCTGCATCCGGTGCCGCTCCGCAGCTTCTTCGAGGACAGAGATCGGCATAAGCTGCCTCAACTGTACGGCTGGAGCCCCAGCGTGTTGAAGAAGCCACCTGACTGGCCCGGGCGGACAAAGGTCACGGGCTATTGGTTTCTAGAACAGCTCCCAGATTGGACACCTCCTGGACGACTCGTAGATTTTCTGGAAGCCGGTGCGCCGCCGGTAGCCGTAGGTTTTAGCAGCGTGAGGACCTCTTCTTGGGAAGAGATTATAGAAAAGTTGCTCCGGGCGCTCCGGGCCCGTGGACTGAGGACGGTTCTGCTTACGGGGTGGAACGGCATCCGAAACACGGACCTGCCGGATGACGTGTTCGCGGCTGAAGAGATCCCCCACGACTGGCTGTTTCCCCGGGTAAAGGCGGTAGTGCATCATGGAGGGGCCGGCACTACCGCCGCCGCCCTCCGGGCTGCGGCGCCAATGATCACCATACCTTTCTCCGCCGACCAGGCCTTCTGGGGCCGCAGGGTGGCGGAGCTGGGCGCCGGAACAGAACCGATCCCACGCAACGGAAGATTTCTCCCACAACTCACCCATGCCATAGAGCGAGTCGTAGGAGAGGCAGCATTCCGACAAAAGGCCGCGAGCCTCGCAAATAGGATTCGCTCTGAAGACGGTGTAAGCTGCGCCGCGCAAGCCTTTGAAAGGAGCCTCGAACATGCGGGGTAGCCCTGCAAGCTCGGGCGCTGGTTCCAGGGAAGCCGTCATGATAACCGGGGCTTCCTCGGGGATCGGGAAAACCTGTGCTCTGGCTCTCGCGACAGAAGGATTCAGGGTATTCGCCGGGGTTAGAAACGAGGACGCCGGCGAAGAACTGAAGAGCGCATCCTCGGAGCGAATCGTCCCCGTGGAACTCGACGTTACCGACCCGGAATCTATAGAACGGGCGGAGAAGCGGGTAAGAGAAGCTTTGCCGCCGGGCTCGGGGCTCTGCGGCCTGGTCAACAACGCGGGGATAACAATCATAGGACCGCTGGAGATTCTGCCGCTGAGCGAGCTCCAACGCCAGTTTGAGGTGAACGTGCTGGGCGTAGTGTCAACCACCCAGACTTTCTTGCCCCTGATCCGGGCGTCCCGGGGAAGAATAGTGAATATGGGGTCTCTGACCGGTCGTCTCTCGTTTCCCTTCGCCGGGCAATACTCGGCCTCCAAAGCAGCCGTGGCCGCAATGACGGATTCGCTCCGGCTAGAGCTCGCGGGATGGGGTATCCGGGTCTCCCTGATCGAACCCGGCAACATCCAGACCTCCATCTGGGACAAACACGTCGAGAGCGTAACGAAACTCCAGAGCAACCTACCGCCGGAAAAGAGAGCCCTCTACAAAGAAGCCCTGGCTGCCGACGTGAACATGGTCGAGAACCTCAAAGGCGGCGGCACGCCCCCGGAAGCAGTAGCGAAAGCCGTTTTTCACGCGCTCACCTCACCCAAGCCAAAGACCCGGTACCTGGTAGGAAACGATGCCCGGATGCTCTCGCCCCTACTAAAGATCATCCCGGACAAGATCCGCGACACCCTCGTAAGCCGCTTCATGAAACTTCCATAAAATCCTTAAACTACCTCCTAGACATTCAACTGTGTTTTATATTGATTCGTAAAATAGAATATGCTATAAAAACTTTGTGGAAAAGGTTTGGCACTCTAACGGAAACAAGGGAAAGTGGTGGCGAGTTCTTAAGTTAGAGGGTGTGGCGAATAGGGAGTCAAGTGGAATAGGGAAGTGAACAAGGAGGGCTTGGTGTTAAAAGTCATCGTGGCGGATGGGCATCCTACTACTCGCTTTGGGATACGGGAGGCGCTCTGTTCTTCGAGAAGTGTAGAGGTGATGGGTGAATGCGATACCGGTGAAGAAGCGTTACTGCTCGCCGAGGCCAAGAAGCCGGACGTGGTGGTTCTGGGGCTGAACTTACTCGAAGAGATGGGTAGCGTGAGTACCTGCGAGGAGATCAAGGCTCTCCCGGATCCTCCCTACTTACTCGTACACAGCGCCTACGATTTCACGGACGATATATGCTCTTGCCTGTTGGAAGACGTGGATGGCTACCTGCACAAACGCGCCCCGTGCGAGGAATTCGTTGAGGCCGTCGTTAAAGTAGGCGGTGGAGAGCGCGTCTGGCAGGTCGGTGAGAAACTGGAGGAATGCCCGGATGAGCTACGGCAGGCATCAACTAAGATGCCCATGAGCGAAAAACTAACGTCCCGAGAGCGGGAGGTGTTGGCGCTGATGCTCGGCCGCCGTTCGGGGAGTGAGATAGCCCGCAAGCTGTGTATCGGGACCGAGATGATAAAGACGCACACGCGCAGGATCTTCCGCAAGCTCGGCGTGAGCAGCCGCAGTGAACTCTTCAGCCCCGACCAACGCTAGCCGGTCCCCGGTCGCAAAAATCCCCCGTTTGGGGTGACGCGCCCGGCGCAACTCCCCGTCAAACTGTCCGCGTAGTGCAGTGAAAGCGTGGTTCGCGAACAGGAGGTGCGGAATGCTGAAGCTACCGGACAAGGAACCAACGAGTGTAGAGGTGGCGGAGAAGGTACTCGTGGACGGAGGACAGGAGAAGCAACGCTACCTGCTCTTCGACTCGGGATGCTCCACGTGTACGGACGTGGCCCACTCGGTCGAGCAGGAGACGGATGGCTGGCTGACGGCCCGCAGCCTTCAAGAAGACGAAGTTCAGGCGCAGCTCACGAAGGCTCGTCCCAACTGGAAGTGGGAGCCGGCCCTCATGGAAGTCGAGGGAGACGAGATCCTCGTCTTCACGGGACTTCAGATGAAGATGCGAATGCTAGTGGGACTGGGACCGCGTAAGACGGCCCGTATCGCCAAAATCGTCCGTCGGGCGGGCGCTGGGGAACTCAACCTTGAGATGACCCTCTCCCCCTCCAAAGAAGACCCTGAGAGCTACACGATAGACTCGATCAAGCACATAGACCGCCGCACCGCACTAAAGAGGATGGCGGCTGTAGGGCTCGGAGCGGCCCTGTTGCCTGCGCTACCTCAAAGCGTTCTCGCCCAAGAAGGAACCACTACGGAAGAAGAGAACAGAGATTCAAGCGGAGCGAGAGTAATAGTCAGAACCAAAAAGATGACCCGACGCCGGGCCCGGAGAGCATTTGCCGTAGCCCGTAAGAGTGGTCATGGCAGCAAGCTGCATCGACATCTTGGAAGAAGGAAGTTTCTTCCAGACACGGCGAATATAGCAGGAGGCTATGTAACGACCCAGAAAGCTCTCGCAGGCGATGCGAAGGTTATAAAGAAAACCTGGTATGTATTAGTCAACTATAAGAACCGGGGAACACGCGAGAAAGCCCTATTCGGTTTTCATGTAACTAAAACGACCACTATTGCAGGTAGCATAAGGCGCACTACGAGAAAAGTAAAATGTGACCATAGCATTTTCACTCGTAGTGGGGGCCTTGATGCTTTTGCAGTTCGCAAAGGAAGAGTGCGTCGTACATTAAGAATAAACGATCTCGCAGCTTTCAAAAGACGTCGCTTGGGGAGTGAGGCATCCTTTTTGGAGGATGACTCACGTACCAGTCAGGTTAGCTGCACGCGATGCAAGCGTTGGGGGTCCGTTATTGTTGGATTGTCATGTAGCATAGCTTTTACCGCTTTAGCAGGTATGGCTTGCCCTGGAATAGCAGTTTGGAATCCGGTGTTAGGTGCCGTATGCCCATACTTTGTGACAACGTATGCCTTCGCCTTTTGTGGTGCAAACGCATCGCGCGTGCCCCTAATCTGCGAAGAAGTAGTAAAGTCGTGTTGAGATAGAGGGTCCATCTTAGTAGTATCCTCAACATAAGGCAACTGAGTCCACTACCAACTAGGTAGCGGGCTCAGTTGTTTGGATACAAGTTGTTGTCTGCGCTGTGTGAAAACTATAGGAAGGTGAGCTATCTCATGACAAGCGTGCTAATTGGAGCTGTTCTGCGCAGCCTTGGTGCAGCTTTTTTGCTAATCGCACTCTGGGTAATTACTACTAGAGTTTTGAATTTGAGATATCCTTTAGAAGTTTTTGTGCCTATTGCCATAGTACTAACGATAGGTGTAGGTACCATCTTTTATAGAACCCATTAGTCACTCAACTATTTGCAGGTCAATTTTCGCTATCGTAAAATTTCTCTTCTCCACGAAGTTCAAGACTATGTCAGAGAGACCTAATACGTTAATTTCACCTATAAAAATAAAAAATCCCCCAGATAGGGTGACGCCTACTCCACCTTCTTCAATCAAACTGTCTCTGTAAGAGTCAACCTCTGCAAAGAGACAGCTTAGAGGGGAGGAGCAGTATGATACCCAACGTCGGCATAACGGAAGCACTGATCCTTCTAGCCACACTACTGTTGCTTTTCGGGGCAAAGCGCATCCCGGAGCTTGCCAAAGGACTCGGCAGCGGCTTGCGGGAGTTCCGCAAAGGCACCTCTGGAGAGTACGATGAGAGTCATGAGCTAGAAGAGCCTTCCGAATCCCCCAGCTCCAATCAAGAAGCAGACGAAACTCTATTCGGGCAGAAAGTCTAGTCCGTGTTCGGCGTCGGGTTTCAGGAGATGGTGATCGTCGGGCTTCTGTGTCTGCTGATCTTCGGTCCGAACAAACTACCGGGAATGGCCCGGGATCTCGGCAAGTTCGTAAGCCAGATCCAAACCTACGCGGAAGATTTCAAGGCGGCGCTCGATGCGAGAGACGAAGAAGACGACTCCTCAGATGAGACGGACGAAGACTGGTGGGAGGAAGAGGCGGAGTTCGGAGATGAAGAAATCGAAGAGCTTGAAGAGGACGAAGAAGACGAAGAGGACGAGGAAGAACTCGAAGAACCCGACGAGGAGCTAGAAGAGCCGGACCCGGATAGCCAGGAGCAGGAGGACCGCACAGCGGACTCCGTCGATCCCAAAGCCCTCTCGAAATCATGAGGGTGAAGCCGGAAGACACTGTGGAAACGGGACATACAAGCCTCCGAAACTCCGCGAACCCCTGGAGGTCTATGGTGGTGGTGATCGCGGCGCTCCTGTCTACTCTTTGCTTGCTCCTTTGGCTCCCGCCGGACGCCCGGGGCGAAGCCACAACGGAGAAGGTGGACGAAACCCCGGGAGGACAATCGTACGCCGCCGGTGAACTGCTGGTCGCTTACGAGGAGACCGCCTCCGAGCAGGTGGAGAAAGAGGTTTCCGAGGAAGCTGGGGCGAAGATTGAGGAGAATTTGAAGAAACTCGATGCCCAGCTACTCGCCTTCCCGGAGGTAAAGAAAGAGCGTTCGGGAGAAGAGCGAGAAGACGTCCTGGCGAAAAAGAAAGTGGCGCTCGAAGGGGAGCCGGGCGTAGCGTCCGTCGAGTATAACTACGTGCGC
>JBARZO010000097.1:0-4209 GCA_049650165.1 Rubrobacteraceae bacterium | reverse complement strand
TGAGTCCACGACGGATCAAAGTTCCCATAAATTCCTCCTAAGATAAGGTTTCTACCGGATCATACCACCGGCTCGGAAGCACCAAACCCTGTCAGCCTTCGTGCCAAATCGTTAGGTCACCTACAGGCCTCCGTCTACGAGGCCTCTCACCCATGTTCGGGTATCCCAGATAGAGGTACGCTACTATTCTGTCCCCCTCCTCCAACCCGAAAAACTTGCGCATGTGCGGATGGTAAGCCACGGGTCCCGTTCGCCAGATAGTCCCCAGCCCAATAGAGTGGGCCATCAGTTGCATGTTCTGGACGGCGGCGCAGCAGGCTCCGTAGTTTTCAAGCGTTTCGATGTCGTCGCGCCCGGCAAGAGAAATGACGGCTATCACCACCGGAGAACGAAAAGCCTTTTTCCGTTCGCGACTGACGCGTCCGGCAATAAATTCCTCTTCTTCTCCCTCGGCCTCCGCCATGAGTTGCGCCATTTCGGCGCGGGCGCGGGCGAACTCGCCCCGGCCCTTGCCCTCGAAGACGTGGAAGCGCCAGGGTTCGGTGATCTTGTGGTTCGGGGCGTGGATCGCGCTTTCCAGCACCTGTTCGATCAACGCTTTAGGCACCGGGTCCTGCTTTATGCGACCCAAACTCTGACGCTTTGCTATGGCTTCACGAATCTCCAACGATTCTCCCTGCTCGCGTCTAGCGGTATGGGGACATTTTACCGTGGAGTTTGGCGGCAGAATACTGTGAGTTCTACTATGATTGAAGAGTAGGCAAGTTCGAGGACCGGGGTGTTCCTCGCGTCCGTAGTAGCAGAGCTATGGCAAGCGATGGACTAAGGAGATTATAGATGTCGAAGATTGTCACCGTTACCGGCGCTGCAGGCGCAATCGGCTACGCAACGCTGTTCCGGATCGCCTCGGGTCAGCTACTCGGTCCGGATGAGAAGATCAAGCTGAAACTACTGGAGATAGAGCCCGCACTAAAAGCAGCCGAGGGAACGGCGATGGAACTCGACGATTGCGCGTTTCCTCTGCTCGAATCCACCGACATCACCTCCGATGCAGAGGAAGCCTTCGACGGTTGCAACGTCGGGTTGCTGATCGGGGCCCAACCGCGCAAGCAGGGGATGGAGCGCGCGGATCTCCTGGAGGCGAACGGCGCGATCTTCAAGCCACAAGGCGAGGCGATCAACGCAAACGCATCCGACGACGTCCGAATCCTCGTAGTCGGCAATCCGGCTAACACGAACGCCCTGATCGCGATGAACAACGCCCCCGACGTACCGAAGGATCGATTCACCGCAATGACACGCCTCGACGAGAACCGGGCGGTCTCTATGCTCGCCCAAAAGCTATCCGTCAGCGTCGAAGACATCGAAGACCTGGTCATATGGGGCAATCATTCCCCGACGATGTTCCCGGACCTCTTCAACGCCACGGTGAATGGCGAACGGGCCGTAGATCAGGTAGACATGGACTGGTACGAAAACGAGTACATGCCCCAAGTCGGCAAGCGCGGCGCGGCGATCATCGAGGCCCGAGGCGCGTCCTCCGCCGCCTCCGCCGCCAACGCCGCCATCGACCACGTCCACGACTGGACGCTAGGCACCGAAGGCCTGCGCTCGATGTCAGTACCATCCAGCGGCCAGTACGGCGTGGATGAAGGTCTCATCTCATCGTTCCCGGTAAGGTTGTCGGGCGGCGAATACGAAGTAGTCGAGGGTCTCGATGTCGGCGAGTTCGCCCAGTCGAAGATCGACATCACTGTAAACGAACTCAAAGAGGAGCGGGACGCCGTGAAAGAACTCGGTCTGATCGGTTAGATAGCCTACCGGCAGTTCGTTACAGAGGCTTCCGGAATATCTCTAGCCGTGTCTCGTTAGCAGTGTTACGGAGAGGAAATGATGTTTGGAAGACTATTTCGGGAGCCACAGGGCGGCCAGCCGTACCCGACCATGATCTTCATAGGATGTGCGGTGCTCCTCGTCGGAACGCTCATGTTTATTTTTGCTTCTGGGGAACTAAGCCAACGCTTGATATTCCTCGGTCAGGCCGCCGGTGGTCTGGGTTTTATCTCGCTCGGTGCCGCCGAACTCTTGCCCAAGCCCAGGATAAAGATCGCGGCGCTGATGAGATTCCTGGCTTTTATGTGGTTTGCACTGAGTATCGGCGCAATTTTGGTGACGCTGTGGCAGACGTTTGGATGAGGCGATGAACAGATCTACGCTCCATTCACGCCTCATCAAACTGTAGCTTTGCTCTAAAGAACTTTTATCCGCTTGCGGACCTTCGTCTGGGCCAGAGAGGCCGCTATCTCATCGAAGGCTTTGGCTGGGACGCTATCCGTGTCGAACAAAGACTGACCCGGTTCGCCGCTCTCGTCAGGTAGGATCGGGATGCGACCGAGTATTTCGGAATCTAGTTCGCTTGAGACTTGTTCGCCGCCGTTGCCACCGAAAATTTTGAGTTCTTTTCCGCAGTCCGGGCACTCGGCGTAGCTCATGTTCTCCACTACGCCGGCTAGTTTCAGGTGCGCCTGGACGGCCATCTTGCCGGCTTTGACGGCGACTCGGGCCGCGTCGGCCTGGGGGGTTGTGACTACGAGGGCTTCGGCTTTTGGGATCATCTGGGCCACGGTGAGCGCCACGTCGCCGGTTCCGGGCGGCATGTCCACGATGATGAAGTCCGGCTCGTCCCAGTACACGTCGCGCATGAGTTGGGTTAGAGCCTTGTTCACTATCGGGGCGCGCCAGATGATGGCCTGTCCCTCGTTTACGAAGTTGCCCATCGAGATGAATTTCAATCCGGAGGCGGACTCTATCGGGAAGATCACACCTCCGACGACGTTCGGTTTCTGCAGAGATCCGAGCATAACCGGGATCGAGGAACCGTGTACGTCGGCATCGAGAACCTCAACAGAATGCCCGGCCCGGTCCAGCGCTGCCGCCAGGTTTACGGCCACCGTGCTCTTCCCGACCCCGCCCTTGCCGGAGACGACGGCGATAATCCGGGTCTTCGACTCGTCCCGGAAGGCCGGGGCAAGCTCTGTTGGGCCGCCGTGCAAGGAGGTGAGAAGGTTTTGCCGATCTTCGTCGGTCATCTCTCCGAAATCTATTTCGACCTCTTCAATGCCCTCGATCATTTTCAGGCGATCCTGTATGTCGGTCATGATGCGGTGTTTCATCGGGCAGCCGGAGGTGGTGAGCGCCACACCTATGGTTACGGCGGAACCTTCGATCTCGACCCGCCGAATCATATTGAGGGAGATAAGGTCACGACCTATCTCCGGGTCGCGCACGTCCCGCAGCGCCTCCCGAATACCGGCCTCGGAGAAGCCGTCAGCCGGCTCTTCCGGCTGTGGTGTGCGGTCCACCAGGTCGGCGGCCGTCTCGGTCTCAACCTCTAGCGAGGCTTCTTCAGACGGCGTTTCCTCCGAACCGACGGGTTCCACCGTACGGTCGTCATCAGGACTTGGATTCTCTGCGCCGCGACGGCGAAACCACTTTACCATGCTATACGAAACCTCCCCCGGACCCGAGATCCGGCCTAAGTAAAAGCACCTGAGGCTGAAGTCCAGCCTAGCGGAGAAATCTTACCACAGCGCCCATACTCTCCCGACTACCGAACGACCTTGAACGTCCGGGTCGGACTCGCCCCACCTAGATGGTCGCTATGGGTCGGATACACGGCCTTGAAGCTGTAGGTTCCGGGACTTTTCGGCCTGTAAGTGAACGCGTATCTAGAACTGTTCAAGCTCGCTTTACGCCGGGAAATTAGCTTTCCGTTGCGTCGGATCTGGACCTGAATGATTCCCTGATGACTTGGCGCCACGTTGCCACTGATCTTTCTGCTCCTATTGAGCTTCAGCTTCCTGGTCGAAGTGTTCAAAGATACTCTGGCTCTTACCTTTACACCCTTTGCCGTACTGCTGGCACCCTGGAAGCCGTCTTCCCCTCCTACAAAGCGCGCCCGGTAACTCGTGTTCTTCTGCGGCTTCACACCTTCTAATACAAAGACGCCGTTGGAGTTGGTAGTCTTCTCCCCGATGCGCGAGAACCTGTCGGCATCAACGGGACGCTGCTCCAGAACAACCTGCTTGCCGGATATCGCCTTACCGGAAGAGGTGGCAAGCTTACCCGTCAATTGAAGACCCATACCGTAATTCACCGTTGAGCGGCTCGTCGCGGCGTTGATCTCCGTGAAGGTCGAAACCTGGGCGC
>JBARZO010000096.1:0-1638 GCA_049650165.1 Rubrobacteraceae bacterium | reverse complement strand
GAGTAGATTCATCCTCTTCTATAGAAATGTCCACCCGGGCTCCGGGGTCCGAGTATTTAATAGCGTTGTCGAGCAAATTGAGAAAGACCTGATAGAGCTTTTGCGCGTCGCAGAGGCATTGGTGATCTACGCCGTTTGCCTCGAAATGAAATTCTATACCGAACCGTTCAGCTTTGGATTGCAGGCTGTCGAGAGAGCTTTGTATTACGGAGCTAAGGTCTATCGGACTGACTTCTAGGGAGTATTGCCACGAATCCACTTGCGCCAGCACCAGCAACTCCTCGACCATGGCCCGGATGCGCTTGAGTTCCTGATCCGCGAGTTCCAGAGCCCTATGCTCTAGCGGGTCCAGCTTCTCCCGCGCCCGTTCCATCAGGTCTACGGCGCTTTGGATAGTCGTGAGCGGCGTCCTAAGTTCGTGTGAAACGTCAGAGACGAAAGCCGTACGCGCCTTCTCCAGAGCCCGATGCTCGCTTATATCCCTGACCGCCAGAATGATTCCCGAGCTTTCTTCGTCGGTACTGTCATCCCGGCCCATTTGCGCTGCGTAGGTCCAGTAACTGGTATCTTCGATCTCGACTTCTCGTGTGGCCGTGCCTATCTCGGACGCCTCACGTACGCAACGCAGGATCTGAGTCGGAATCCCAATGTACGACAGGGAGCGACCATAGTCGGTGGCATGAATGCCCAATAACCTGGCCGCAGCCGGGTTAGCCATCGTCACTCGCTCGCTGAGATCTGTTGCTACCACGGCTTCGGGTGATGCCTCTAGCACGGCTTCCAGGCGACTTTTCTGCTTCTGCATTTCTCCTACGTAATGCTCGATTTCACCGGCCATGTAGTTGAAAGCGCGCGCAACTTCACCCAGCTCGTCTTCGCGTTCCGCCGGTACAGGGGCAAAGTCTCCAGAGGCGATCCTTATGGCCGCGTCCCGAGTCTTGGAGAGCGGACGGGTTATCTCGCGCGACAGCAAAAGACTAGCCCCCGCCGCGAGGAGTATGCTGGTCCCTATAGCCCCGAGGATGCCGTAGCGCAAGTAGGCCAGGGTCTGGTTCAGTTGGTCTTGCGGCGAGTTGTAGATCATGAGTCCCCGCGAGCTTCCTTCTGAACCGGTAAGGGGTCGGATGGCTATGTAGCGTAAGGAGTCGCCACGAGGGACCAGTCGTCCATTGTCGGTAGACTGCAAAGCCCTATCCATAATGCCCTTATCCAGGTTCAACCTCTCATAAGCCTCTTCGGGACCCAATGATTCCCCGACGCTGCTTTCCGCCTTCTGGGGTTCGCTCCTGGCAGCCAGCGGTTCACCGTTGGGACCTATGTACAATACCCCGAGACCTGTAGACTGGGCCACCTGCTGAACGAGTTCCTCCGCGTAGGTGTCAGGAGCAGGCAGGGTGTCGTCCTCGGGGTTCCTCTGGCCTTCCACGAAATCTACTGCACTGGCATTGGCGGTCCCGGAGCGCTGTATCAGCAGGTCCCTTTCGATAGCAACGAGGCGATTCCCCGCGAAATAATAGAGCACGAGTCCTATTACGAGGCTGGTGACGGCGGAGATACCGACAAGCGCCATGAAAACCCGGGCCCTGAACGAGAGTCCCGGTGCAAAACCTTTCTTGCCCTTTATCGCTATCTCAGGCC
>JBARZO010000095.1:0-1976 GCA_049650165.1 Rubrobacteraceae bacterium | reverse complement strand
GGTCTGCCCCTGTAACTCAAGCCTTGATTTGACGGTATCCGCCTCGGCGACAGTAATGGCACCGTTCCGGACACAGCTAAGGATAAGCCCTGGCGTGTTGATGAGGCGGTTCCTTCCGATCCGGTCGTAGACTTCTCTCCTTGCTCGTCCTAGTTCGTCCATGGCGATGACCCAGCCGCGAGTCGCCGCCACGGCGATGGAGGCCGACTCTCCCCTGCCCAGCACGGTATTCAGCTCAGCAAAAATCTCCAACTCGGCGGGATCTGTCACCTGGATCTCGGCGATGTCCCCTGCCGTGAGCGCCGCTGCCAATCCGACCGTCTGGTCAGGGTATCTCACCTCCTGGCGCACGTGTTCGGTAACTACGATTTTGTAGCCTTCGTGGTGGCGCAGCAAGTCCAGGCGTCCCGCCCGCAAGAAGTTGATGAGTACGCTGGCGTCGGCGACGACCAGCACCCGCTCGTCTGAGGCAGGTTCCATGCTTGCTATTCGCCCGGGAGTATCGCTTCGATAGAATCCGGGTGTGGTTCGACGTCGTAGAGCGCCTCCTCTATCTCCTCCCGGTCCACGCCCACCCTCTCTGCCAACTCCACCAACTTGCCGCGCGAGATCTCCTCTCGTCTATAGGCCTCAAACCCCAGAGACAGCAGTTGTTCGGTCAAGTGATAGTGGAACTCCTCGTCCCTCTCGGGTATCCGCAACACCTTACGGATGGGTCCCTGGGCTGCCTTGCTTTGCCAGAGGGTCTCGAAGTTGTCCTTCCTGATGATTCCCAGGTTGAGGAGGTGATAGAGCGCCGCCTCATAGCTCGTGCCGAAGTGGTGGGACAGCCCAACGATGTCGTGGACCCGTACCTCCTGGCTCCCCGTAGGCATCCGCTTCTGCGCCGAAACACCTTCCCGTTCGTCGTAGATCTCCTGATTCTGCCGGGTACCTTCGCCTTTGCCCAGCGCCTTGAGAAAAGAATGCACGCCGGCTTCTGGCATAAGGAAATGGGCGGCGAAAGCGTTGGCGCGCACCTCAGCCAGCTCACTCCTGTTGCCTGCGTGGCTGACCCCGCCGAAGCGGTCGCGGTCGGCTAGCAAGTGGCAGTACTCGTGTGCGTAGGAGAACAGCCTGCGGCTCCGAGAATGCCTTCGGTTGACCACGATTGCGAAACCCGTGTCCTCGCTGTGAAAGAACAGCCCCGATACGGCATCCGGCATCTCGTACTCTGCCACCCGTACTCCCTGCCGGGCAACGATCTCGGCCACCTCCCATATAGGCGACGTTCCCAGGTCAAGACGGTTCCTCTCCTGATCCGCGAGGTACCGTCCCTGGTTGATGGCATCCCAGCGGCTCGAAAGCACACCAAGTCCATAGCTGACGAAGAAGGCGGATGGGGGAGACAATCCCAAAAGCTTTTCCAGGTTCGCTGCCTCGCGGCACAGCTCGACGCAACGCAGCAGTTCTCTCCTTAGTTCGGGATCTTCCGCGTAGCCCGGCGCAGCCCTGAACAGGGCAACCAAAGGATCCTCCTCGAAAACGCCCTCGTTCAGGAACTCCGCGACACCACGTCCGTAGAGTCGCGCCATCTCAGACAGTTCGAGGCTGTTTACGGCACGCTTGCCGGCTTCGATCCGCACCACCGCTAGGCGGGTGATCCCGATCTCCTCGGAGACTTCCTGCTGAGTCAGTCCGGCATTTTCCCGGGCCGCCTTGAGCCGCCCGGCGAGCTCCTCTTGCGTGATGGCCACGACCTACCCTCCTTTCGCTTGTTAGCCGGTACCGTATCTGCTTGATCGTCGGTGTTGCCTTGGCACCGGCAATGACGGAACCGTACCCTAGATCACGGAGTTTCTATAAGGTTCTGAGACCGACGCGCTGGTTGTGGTGAAAGGCTTAGAGAGCCAGCTTATTTCTTACGCCTATTGTACGGCGACTGGTTAGTCGGCTTGAGCGAGATATTCTCGTCGCTAGCTTTCGACCTCACGGAG
>JBARZO010000094.1:0-7108 GCA_049650165.1 Rubrobacteraceae bacterium | reverse complement strand
GCTCCGTGGTGACGTAGCGGGCGTTGTGCTTGAGCGCCTTCCGGTGCTGGTAGTGTTCCGGAACCGAGCCCGTGTCCTTGCCGGAGATCTCGATGAAATATCCTTCGCCGTCTCGGTAGCCGACCTTGAGCGTTTTGATGCCGCTCTTGAGTCGTTCTTCGGCCTCGAAGCGGGTCAGCCACTCGTGGGCGCCGTCCCGGAACTCGCGGGCCTCGTCAAGCTCCGTGGAGTAGCCGGCGCGGATGATCTCCCCGTCCTGCTCGGAAATGGCCGCCGCGATGAGCTCCCTGACTCCCGGCGGTTCGTCCATCGCCCCGAGCACCCGCGAGAGCAGCGAGCTTTGATCCACCGCCGGAGACAACGTCTCTTTTAGCGGTCCGATGGCCTCCAGCGCGCCTTTGAGGGAGAGCAGGTCGTTCGGCGACGCGGAGAGGCGTACGATTCGGGTGGCGATCCGCTCGATGTCCGGGATGCGACCGAGCACGTCTCGGGTCTCCTCCCGGAGCATGTAATCTTCCGCGAAAGCGTCCACCGCCGAGAGCCGCTGTTCGATGCGTTCGACCTCCAGGAGCGGCCTTTCCAACCAGCGCCGGAGCGTGCGTTGCCCCATCGGGGTGCGGGTCCGGTCGGTAGTGGAGATCACTTCCTCCAACCCCAGGTTTCGCCGCGTCGTAGAGTCGAGGACCATCCCGGCATCCGGGCTGTAGGTCCGGAAAGAGACGACCTGTTCCGGGGGCGTGCCGGCGCGTAGAGAACCGAGGTATTGGATCAGGGCTCCGGCGGCTCCCACCAGCGCGGGCTTTCCTTCCAATCCGAAACCCTTCAGGTTCGAGACCCCGAAATGCTTCTTCAACGACTGTTCCCCGGCGGAGGGCTCGAACGTCCAACGTGGGGCCGAGCTGAACTTCGCCTCGATCTTGGGCAGGTTTTCGGCCATCGTCCGCTCCGGCACGACCAACTCCCGCGGCGACCAGCGCTCCAACTCGGCGGCGATATTCTCTTCGGGGACCTCGGTACCCGTGAACTCGCCGGTCGAGGCTTCTACCACGGCGATCGCCGCCGTACCGTCCCGGACGACCACCGCCGCCAGATAGTTCGCGTGACCGGCGGAGAGGACGTTGTCTTCTATTACGGTTCCGGGCGTTAGGACCTGGGAGATCTCGCGGGTAAACTGCTTCGGCTTTACCGGATGCGGCCGCTGCTCGGCGACCGCGACCGAGTGTCCTTTACGGAGCAGCGTAGCCAGGTGCTCTTGCAAAGAATGGGCCGGAACGCCCGCGAGCGGGACGCGGCCTCCATCATAGCCGGAGGCTTCGCGGCTCGTCAGCCGGATGGAGAGGGCCTGGGATATTTTCTTGGCGTCCTCCTCGAACGTTTCGAAGAACGTGCCGACCTGGTAGAAGAGAATCGTCCCCGGCGGCAACTGTGCCTTTAGCTCTGCGTGTCGTCCCAACATAGGGCTATTCTACGGCGCGAGGTCCGACCCGTCAGCCCCTAACGCAACTGTTTCCCCGGCGGGCTGGGCGATCCCAGAGTGGCTACCCTACAATCCTCTTGAAGTAGATGCACTAAAAGGAAGGTGACGAGCGTGGGTGCTATAGGAGCGATGAAGTATTCGGGATCCGGGATTCTCTTCTTCCTGGCGGTGATGCACGCGAACTGGGCGCGGGGATCCTCTTGGCCGGCTTCAGACGAACAGCGGCTCGCCGCGAGGGTTATCGGGAGGGACGAGATGCCGTCCGCCGGCCCTTGTTTGGTCGTGGCGGCGTTGCTGGCCGTGGCCGGAAGCCTGGTTGCCGGCTGGCCCGCGAGCAAGCCCCGGCTACAGAGAATAGGGGCGGCGGGAGTCGCGACGACGCTGGCTGCCCGCGGTTTAGCGGGCACCTTCCGTCTGATGCCGGTGGATTCAGAAACATTTCTCCGGTGGGACCGACGTTTGTACTCACCGCTCTGTCTTCTGCTGGCGGTTCTCAGTACGGCTGGTGCAGTTCCGCAGCGGTGAGCGTCCGGGGTTGCGGATTACATAACCCGAGAAATATTTCGTCCGGCGCTTATTTTTGTCCCTGGTCGCGGGTCGTGTAGAGGGAGGCGAGGATGGAGCCTGTAACCACGATCAGGATGAACGGCAGGGAGATCCAGATCGGGACTTTCGTATTGAAGAGGCCCGAGTAAATGAATTTAGCGCCCACGAAGATCAAGACGATCGAGAGACCGATGCTCAGGTATACAAAGCGGTCGATCATGCCGGCCAGCATGAAGTACAGCGGACGCAGTCCCAGCACGGCGAAGGCGTTCGCCGACCACACAATAAACGCGCTGGAGGTTATGGCGAAGATCGCCGGTATCGAGTCGACGGCGAAGACTACGTCCGTCGTACCGACCACGATGATCACCGCGAAGAGCGGCGTCGCCATGAGCTTGCCTTTGTGACGCACGAAGAAGTTGTTGCCCTGAAAGTCTTCCGTCATCGGGACAAAGCGGCGGGTCAGGCGCAGGATGGGGTTGCGTTCCGGGTGGACTTCCGTGTCGCGGTGCATCGCCATCCGGATGCCGGTGTAGATCAGGAACACCCCGAAGATGTAGACGATCCACTCGTAGCGGTTGAGCAACTCCGCCCCCACGGCGATAAAGATCCCGCGCAACACGAGCGCCCCAATAATCCCCCAGAAGAGCACCCGATACTGATAGCGTGACGGCACGGCGAAGTAGGTGAAAATGAGGGCGAAGACGAATACGTTGTCGACGGAGAGGCTCTTCTCGACCACGTAGCCGGTGAAGTATTCGCCGCCCCGCGTAGGCCCGGCGACGAAAAACACCACCAGCCCGAAAAGCAGCGCCGCCCCGATCCAGAACACGCTCATCAACGTGGCCTGCCGGAAGGAGATCTCCCGGGATTTGCGGGCGAATACGACGAGGTCGAGCACGAGCAAAGTGGTTACCAGAACGGTGAACCCGATCCAGGCCCACAGCGGAAACTCAGTCACAGGCTCCTCCAATTTTCATGTCTGGACGTTTTTCGGTGGCCACCCTCTGAGAGAGTCGCCCATCGAGAAGGTATGCTTATCTCGGTTTTCACTCGACCCCGCTTTTGCGTTCTTCCGCATTCTCTTTCCGAGCCCGGCGCTTGCGGATCCACTTCTCCAGGCTGATGACCGGCAACACGATGAGGCCGACCGCAAGAGCCTCTACCCACTCCAAAAGTCCGAGCGGGGCGGAACCAAACAACGTATTCATGAACGGCAGGTACACGAAGCCTACCTGCAACGCGAGCAGGACGCCGATGCCGACGTAGATCCACTTGTTGGTCCACAAGCCGAGCTCTAAGACCGAGTACAGTAGCGAACGGGAGTTGAGCAGGTAGAAGATCTGTAAGAACACGATGGTCGTTACCGCCATCGTCTGGGCCTCGGCCAACGCTATACCGGAAGCTATTCCCTGGCCGATCTGCAAGTAGTATTCGAAGAGAAACAGACCTATGCCGCCGGCGGCCATGAGCAGACCCACCCCGATCGTTCTTCCTAGTACCAGCCGGTCTATGATCTGGGCTTTCGGGTCTTTGGGTGGCCGGCTCATAGCGTCGGGCTCCAACGCCTCGAAGGCCAGCGGCAGGGCGAGCGCCACGGCAACCACCATGTTGACCCACAGTATCTGGGTCGGCTGTATCGGCAACAGCGGTTCGCCGTCAATGATCGGGAAGAACATCACCGCCAACAGGATGATTAGTCCCTGTCCCACGTTGGTCGGCAGGATAAAGGCGAAGGACTTCCTGATGTTGTCGTAGACCCGGCGGCCTTCCTCGACAGCAGCCGTGATCGAGGCGAAGTTGTCGTCGGTCAAGACCACGTCCGCAGATTCTTTGGAAACGTCGGTGCCGGTTATGCCCATCGCCGTCCCGATGTCCGCCTGCTTGAGGGCCGGGGCGTCGTTGACGCCGTCTCCGGTCATGGCTACTACTTCACCCTGAGCCTGTAAGGTGTTCACCAGACGGAGCTTGTGCTCCGGTGCTACGCGGGCGAAGACGTTGGTGGTGGATGCGACTTCGGAGAGTTCCTCGTCTGAAAGTCCATCCAATTCCCTGCCGGTAACGGCTTTCTCGTCCTCGGAGATAAGGTCGAGTTGGCGGCCGATGGCGGCGGCGGTACCGGCGTGGTCACCGGTGATCATCTTTACCGTGATGCCTGCTTCGTGGCACGTTTGGACGGACTCTATGACTTCTTCTCTTGGAGGGTCGATCATGCCCTGCAGCCCCAACAGCTCGAAGCCGTCTTGCGCATCCTCATCGTTTAGTTCCGTTAGCGACTCGGTCGGCTTCCGGGCAAAGGCCAGCACGCGCAAGCCTTCGTTCGCCATGTCCTGTATGTGCTTAGTCACGAGATCCCGGTCAAGGTCTCCGCTGTCGGCTCCGCCACCAGCTATCCGGTCGCAGCGTTCGAGGATTACCTCGGGCGCGCCCTTGAGGTAGATGACCTGGGAGCCCACGGTTCCGGCCTTCGTTGCTTCGGCGGGTATCTCGTTGAGGGTCGCCATATATTGGCGCTCGGACTCGAAGGGGACGGCGTCTTTACGGGTGAGTTTCCCGCGGACGTCTCCTTCATCGAACCCCAGTTTCCGGGCGGCGACGATTAGCGCGCCCTCGGTGGGATCTCCTTGTATGCGCCAGGTTTCTCCCTTCTCACCGTCCCGGGAGAGCCCGGCGTCGTTACACAACGCCCCGGCGAGGACCAAATCCTCCAGGCCTTCGGGCGGGGACTCTATCTTCTCTCCGTCAGTCCTTGTGAGATCCCCGTCCGGGGCGTAGCCGACGCCGGCGAGCTCGAAAAAGTCGTTGCCGGGTTGAACCGGGGTCCAGAGCTTCTTGACGGTCATCTCGTTCTTGGTCAGCGTGCCGGTCTTATCCGAGCAGATCACCGTGGCACTGCCCAGAGTCTCCGTGGCGGGCAGGTAGCGGATGACGGCCCGCCTACCAGCCATGCGCCGGACACCGATGGCGAGCGAGATAGTGATGACGGCGGGCAAACCTTCCGGGATTGCGGCGACGGCCAGGGCGATAGCCGAGAGGACCGCGTCGACCAGCGGATAGCCTCGCAGTAGTCCGACGCCGAAAAGCAGCACGGCGACGACCAGGATGGCGCCGGTGATCCACTTCCCAGCCGTTGAGATCTGACGCGTGAGCGGCGTCTGTACCTCGGTCGTCTCACTCAACATCTCCGAGATGCGTCCCAGCTCCGTCTCTGACGCCGTGGCGGTGATCGCCGCCTTGCCGGTGCCTGAGGTAACGAGCGTCCCACCGTAGACCATGCCAATTCTCTCTCCTAGAGAAGCTTCTTCGGAGACCGGGTCGGTCCCTTTGTAGACCGGCACGGACTCGCCGGTGAGGGCGGCTTCTTCTACCTGCAGGTTGCGTTGGGTCAGCAGGCGGCCGTCGGCTGGGACTTTGTCGCCGGACTCAAGGAGGATGATGTCTCCCGGCACGATCTCGGGGGCTACCACAGAACTTCGCTTTCCGTCGCGTAACACGGTGGTTTCGTTCGGGACGAGATCCGTGAGGGCTTCGATGTCTTTGCCGGCTTTGTATTCCTGGACGAAGCCGATCAGGGTGTTTATGACCACGACGCCCAGGACCACAGAGCCGTCCACGATCTTACCGAGGGTCATAGCCAGGGCGCTGGAGGCTATCAGGACGTAGATGAGAGGATCGTTGATCTGACGCCACAGCAGCTTGAGTACCCCGTCGCCAGAAGTGCCTTCCAGGACGTTCGGCCCGAAGCTCTCGTAGCGCTTCTTCGCTTCTTCCGTGCTCAGGCCGTCGTCGTGGGCCTCTAATTTATCCAGGACCGCTTCGGAAGACAACGAATGCCATTTAACGGTATGTGCTTCGACGCTGGTTTCCTGTGCCTGCACGGTCCAACTCCTTTTCGGACGGGCCGTGGAGACGTAAAAAGCGAGCCCACGACGGCCGTCTTTGCCTGCCGATGGTCTCGCTCGTAGCGCCGCGCGTCTGCGCTTCAGCGCCGGTGATCGGCCGGGAGATTCACTCCGTATTGACGACCGATCCCCCCGCCATCTTGGCGGGCGGCTACTCCCCAATCCCAGCCAGTATACCCGCAAAAGCTCCGGCCGCAAACGCCGGGCCAGATCCCGCAAAACACCCCACGTTCCGGCATAATGTCCCCAGAGAGGAGGACTATCCCGTGAACGACGTAAACTCCAGCGTTTCCCGGCTGCTCTTGATGCACGCCACCGCGACCGCCGCCCTGAACCTGGCCGACTCGGTCCGCACCCGCGGCCCCCTGCGAACCGCAACGCTCTTCGCACTCTCGACCGCCCTACCGGCCTTCGGCGAAGTTATGGTCACCGGACCGCTCGGCCTCCTGCGGCACCGGACGAAACCCCGCGTGAGGGGCGTGCCCGTTGTGATCCTGCTGCTCTGGTACAACGTCATTTGCGGCGCATTCGCCGCCACGCAACGCTCCCTGACCGGATCACCACTCCGGAAGAGCCAGCGCCACGAAATGCTTCCCCTGACTACCGCGTTGGTCGCCACGAGTCTGGATCTCGTTACAGACCCTTTCGGCCTGGACGCGGGCCTCTGGGAATGGAAGGTGGACGGCGCCTACGCCCCGGAGGTCGTCGGACAGAACGGGCGCCACGGCGTCCCGGTCCTGAACTACTGGGGCTGGCTGGTCGTGGTCACGGGTGTATTGCTGGTCTACGGGCGGCTCTTCCGGGAAGGCGGCTCTGCGGGCCGGCTGCCGATACTACTTCTGCTGCCACAATATCTAGCGTCGGCCGTTTGGGCGGTACAGCGTCGGAGGCCGGAATATTTGTTGTACTCGGCGCTGTTTCCGCTAGTGGCGTACCTCGGTCTGAAGGAGGAGGATTGAGCGGAACCCAGATCATACTGGACGTAGACCCCGGCCACGACGACGCCGTCGCCCTGATGATGGCCTGCGGAGCACCGGGCCTCGACCTGCTAGCTGTCACTACCGTCGCCGGAAACGTAGAGTTGGAGAAGACTACGTACAACGCACTGCGGGTCCTGTCGCTCGTCGGGCGCACGGACATCCCCGTGGCGGCGGGCGCGGAACAACCTCTGGCGCGCCAACTC
>JBARZO010000093.1:0-2658 GCA_049650165.1 Rubrobacteraceae bacterium | reverse complement strand
GTCTTTGGCTCCCAGAGTACGCTGCACCATGAGTTGGTTCGTGGCCCAAAAGTACAAACCGACGATCAAGACTCCGGTGAACAAACCGGGCCAGGGCAGCGTCGGGTCGTTTGCCGGCTGAATGATGCTCAAGCCGTCCCTCGGGGCGGCCCGCTCCACAGCCTCCCAGGAAGGGATTGCCCGAAAGGTCAGCACGGTGATGATGGTCGCCCCGATCAGGAGTACCGTCGCCTGGATCGTGTCGCTCACGACCACCGCCGAGAGCCCGCCGAATATCGTGTATATCCCCGCCACCAGCGCCAACCCCACTACCGAGACCCAGAGCGGAACCGCCGGAAAGAGGGTCCGAATCACCAACGCCCCGGCATACAACGCCGCCGCGCAGTCGACGAACACGTTCGCGCAGACGTTGAACGCGGAGAAAGCCATCCGCGAGCGCCGATCGTAGCGCTTCTCCAGAAACTCCGGCATCGTGAAGACTTCACTCCGCAGGTAGAACGGCAAGATGAAGAAAACGAAGATGACCAGGACCACCACGGCCATCCATTCGTAGCTGTAGACGGCGATCCCCTGGTTGTAACCGGCTCCGGCGAGCCCGACGAACGAGCTACCGCTCATGTTCGTGGCGAAGAGCGAGAGCCCTACCAGGGGCCACAAGAAGCTGCGTCCGCCGAGGAAGTATCCTTCCGCGCCGGTTTTGTCCGAGCTGAGGGCCAGCGGGACTATGCGACTGGCGATCAGATAAACCACCACGAGCGTGAGGTCCACCGGGCTAACATCGAAAGTCTGCAAAACCCGGCTCCCCTACTCCGTCATGCCGTCGGGGTCCCCCCGGGGAAGGTATTCTCCGTAATATTCCTCCGGCTCTTCGTTGATGTCTCGTCCGCAATGCGGGCACAGCCGATCCTCTTCTCGCTCCTCGTCTTCCTCGTTCTCGTGGCGTCCAAAACCCTCTACGAAACCGGAGGCCAGGATGCCGGAAGGCAAGGCGACGAGTCCGATGCCCAGCAACGCGGTTACAGCGCCGAAGATCTGACCGAGCGGCGTCACGGGATATACGTCGCCGTAACCGACGGTGGTGAGCGTAACCGCCCCCCACCACAACGTCGCCGGGATGCTTGAGAACGCCTCCGGCTGGGCGTTTCGCTCGGCGAAGTACATCAGGCTGGAAGAGAAGACGAGCAGCACGAGCGTTACGCTGAAGGTGGCCGCGAGCTGCTGCCGCTTCCGAACGAACACCGCCGCGAACATCCGCAGCGACTCTGAGTAGCGGAACATCTTGAAGATCCGGAGTAGCCGGAATATGAACGTGGCCCCCGCAAACTGCGTGCCCGGGAAGAACAGAATGAGGTAGAACGGCAAGAACGCTATGAGGTCCACCACCGCCAACGGCGTGAACATGAACTTGAGCCGCCCCAGCACGGGACGTTTGTAACGCTCATCCGCCGTACACGACCAGAGACGGAAAAGATACTCGTCCGTAAAGATTATGATGCAGAAGACTTCCACGGAGCGCAGCAGGATGCCATAGTCCTCGATCACGCCCGCCATAGTCCGCAGCATCGCCGCCAGAACACTCACAATAATTACGGAGACGATGAACACGTCGAAGATGCGGCTTTCGAGGTCCCCCGCCTCCGCGGGCTCCAGGATCTCGTAAACCCGCCGCTTATTCGAGTTTTGCAGCCTGTCTTTTCCAGCTTCTAGCATCTTGGCGGCCATTATCCGCTGCCGGACGCTTTTTATCTACAAGAGAGCTGTCTCACGACCTTGGGAGTATCTCGCTACCGGCCCCGCAAGCTCCACAACCGGATAATCCACCAGAGCCGGCGGATTTTGGGTAGTGGCAACACGCGTATCCAGTAAAATCTTTGTAGGCGGTCGGCGAAACGGGAAGTCGCGTGATGTCGGGAGAAATAGTCGCCAACACAAACATTGCCCATCGACGGCTGCTCAACCAGCGCATCGAGGGCGAAAAGTTCGAGAAACCTGAAGAGGCAGTGCGTTGGCTGGGCGCTATTCAAGCCCAGGATTACATGCAGTCTTTGTGGGCGATTGGTCTGCGTTTGGGGTCCGCAACCGTGGCAGACGTAGAGCAAGCCATATCGGACGGAAAGATCCTGCGTACCTGGCCGATGCGGGGTACGATCCATTTCGTCCCCCCGGAAGACGCGAAATGGCTGCTGAAACTCTCAGCGTCGCGCATGTTGGCAAAGGACGGACACAGGCTGCAACAACTTGAGCTGGACGAAGAGATCCTGGATCGTTGTAAAGATCTCTTCTACGAAGCGCTCGACGGCGGCAGGCGGTTGTCCCGCCCGGACATGATGAGCCTGTTGGAGAATGCAGGCATCAGCACCCGGAGCCAGCGCGGCTATCACATCCTGTGGTACTTATCTCAGTCCGGCCTGATCTGCCTCGGCCCGATGCAGGACAAGCAGCAAACGTTCGTGCTGCTGGATGAGTGGGCGCCGGATTCCAGGAAATTGTCCCGGGAGGACTCGCTTGCCGAACTCACCCGGCGCTACTTTGCCAGCCACGGGCCGGCAACCGTTCACGACTTCGCCCGGTGGGCGGGTTTGACGGTAACCGAGACGAGATCCGGACTCGAAGCAGCAACCTCGGAGCTTGCTTCGGAGAAGATCGACGGTAAAGAAT
>JBARZO010000092.1:0-2731 GCA_049650165.1 Rubrobacteraceae bacterium | reverse complement strand
CATCTGGTAGATACACGCCAAAAGACGCGTGCAGCGGTTTGGAAGATGCAGGAAAGAGTGGTTTGAAGAGAATCACTACGGGGCTTTCGAAGCAGCGGGGAAGCTGGTACGGAGGACCGGATAAAATCAGGCACTGGAGGCCGCCGGGCGGGTAGAGCAGAAACCTACAGTGTGGCGATGTGGAGCGGGGAGCTAGCATAGCGTAAAATTTATTCGGCTTGCTTCTTGCAGCCCATGTATCAGAGGCATGTTCGGGAAAGAGCGGAGATCGGATGAGCGTAAACCAGGACAAAGTGTACGAAGCTCCGATGGAGCTCGATAGCGGACGTTCTTTGAGAAGGCTTGTGGAACGGGTTCTTGGCTACGACCATGCCGGAGGGCTCATCTCCACGACTGGCTGGCCCCAAGACATTGTAGAGAGCATGGTAAATGACCCTGAGCTCTTCGCCACCGCTGGAAGAGAGGGTCGCTTCAGCGTGATATGGGTGCGGCTTGACTCGGCCGAGAAACTTTCTCTAACTACCGAGCGCAAGATCATGGAGCGGCTTAAGAAGAGCTACCCATACTCCCTCTACATCTTCTCCAACGCCGAGGGAAAGCTTTGGCATTTCGTCAACGCGCCGCTGGACCCGGAGGCCCAGGCACCCGGCCACCTCTCCGGCCGCAAGCAGTATCGTCGTGTAGTGGTGGGTCCCGGCGAGCGCTTCCGCACGGCAACCGAGAGAATCTCTCTGCTATCGGTGGATGATTTAACCGACAGGAGCGGCCAGGAGTCCGAGGATCTTGCTCCGCTGGCAATCCATGCGGCACACGACGAGGCCTTCGATGTCTGTCCGAGAGGATCCGTAAGATTGTCGACCAAGGAGCAATGCCTGCTCGCGGTCTGTTTCCCTGGGAACTTCAGAGAGCATTAACTCTCGGAAATAGGCCGCATAAAGTATCTCTCAGATGAATATATGTCCGGGTTTTTGGAGCTTTACGGCTACGGAAATGCCGCCGGCGACCTCGCCGGCGGCTCCATGTTACAAGCCTGGATAAATATGCAGGCCGCTCAGTCGTTCCGGGAGCCGGATGCACCTCGAAGAGCGGTCAGCTTTAGTGATGATCTAGACCTTGCCAGTTTCGCTATCTCCAACTGGGTAAGCGCTGATGATGCGGAAACCTTTTCGTATGGAGAGCTCGTTCTCGCGCGCCAGCGTGAGCGACAGCCTTATGAGATCACGGTCGCGCGCGTTGGTCCGAACCAGACTACATCCTCTCGCTTGACGCCGTACAGATGATTGCCGATGAATGGCTCGACTGCCCATGCGCCGGTCATCACGGTCTCGTTCCATTCGTCGATGTAGCCGTCATCATAGGACGAGTTAGCATCGAGTGAATGGCCGATGTTCGAGAGCCTATCCAAAAGCACGTACGGAGTCTTATCCAACTCATCTTTGAAAACGGTGAACCAGTCGCAGGCCCTCATACTAGGCCTCGCCGCAGCCAGCACTGTCGCGTGGATTCTTTCCACAGTTGCCAGCGCTTCAGCCTGGGCCACGTTGTCGCCTGTCTGAAAACTTCGGGTGCAGTCCCCCCACCAGCCATCCATCGTCACAGGGTGTACGTCGATCATGCCTAGGTCGAGGTTCCACAACGTTCGATCGCTCGGCACATCGGTCGGAAAACAGCTCAACGTACCGGCACCGAATCCAACAACGGTCGGAGTCCACACGCCTTTACCACCCAACTCGTTTACCAATTCTTCGGTCCTATCCCTGGCCTCCCGCTCGGTCTCGCCCGCTACCGCCCGTGCAGCGCTAGTCTCAGCCACCCTGATAGCAAATCGCTGCGCCTCGATCAGGCCTGCTGGAATTTCGTCAGTCCACTGTTGAGCGCTCATGCTCATGCTCCTTTGTGATCGTTATGGTCTAATTTCCGTTTTTATCTGCGAGCCACGCCACTAGCTGCTGCCACATCACGTCAAAGCCACTCCATTCCAGGAAATCTTCTGGCAGCCAGTGCGGACCCATGTCGCTGCCAAAAGCTGCGACGCGACCCTGTCCTTTGGTGCCGACCACTAGGAAGGGTTGATCGCCAGCTTCCATCAACACATCGGCACCCTCCTTTGCCTGGAAACGATGGTAGCCAAGAACATTTGGCAATTCGTCTGGCAGGCCATTCGTGATCTGGTGCGACATCGTCACACGGGGCACCACTCCCTGCGGAGCTTCCTCCCGATCATCTCCAGGCTCCATCAGTACTGGGAGCACCTCGGCGAGAGGGGTATTCCGATAATTTGCCTTAGCTTCGATGCCCTGAAAGCTCAGATAACCGCCTACCATGAGCAGAGATCCCCCGCCACGCACCCAGTCCACTAACAGGTTCAGGCGGTTGGGCTGGATCCGTCCCTGCCCAAACACACGGTTCGGCAGTAATAGCGTGTTCGCACCGATGTCGCTGAGTACAACCACATCGAATTCATCAAGCTCCCTCTGACTGGCGGGGAACCGCTCGGCGGCCACATGATTGGGCTGGAACACGACCTCATTACCTCCCCGCTCGACTGCGGCGATGAAGTGACCGGCACCCTCCTCATATGTGGAGGTGACAAACGAATCGAACCCTTTCGTGTGTATAGATGTCGTTGACCAGGATTCCCCCGCAACCAAGACTCTCGCCATATTGTTCCCTTCCTTCATAGCAGTACGTGTGCTGCAATACTTCTAGCCATCCCTAATCTAATTCGCGA
>JBARZO010000091.1:0-12591 GCA_049650165.1 Rubrobacteraceae bacterium | reverse complement strand
CATCTGGTAGATCGTCCGTGAGCGTGACGGTATCGGTGACCAAGTCGCCGCTGCTAGTTACATTTATCCTGTAGGTAACATCCTGGCCTTGGCCGACTGTACTAGGTTCTCCGGTCTTATCCACGGTAAGCTCGGCGGCCTGGGCCCACGCAGGTGAAGCGAAGAATGCCATCGCGAACCATACGACTCCAAGTGTTACGAGACCGGTTCCTAACCTCTTTACGAAAAGAGCCACATTCCCTCCCTGCACGTCGCATCGCCCACTAATTCCGCACACCCGACACGAGGCACGTGAATATAACCAGCATCATAAACTGTTCGGAGCTTTAACGCCAGCATATAGAGCTTAACTCTGCGACATGCTAGCGGCGCGGGTTCGGCGGAGGGTTGCGGAAAGAGGGCGAGAGGCCGGGTTAGCTGGCTTTCTCCAGGGCCCGTTCCACACCGTTCCCGAACCGAATCCATCCCCCGAGCTTGCAGGCTTCAACGCTGCGTTCTACCTGCCAGGAGGGGTTGATGAGGGTTACTTGGTGGGCGTAGAGTTGGGAGCGGACGGCTAGTTCGCGGGTGGATTGGATGTCCATAAAGGTGACTTGCGAGAGGTCTATGGTGGTCGGGCAGCGGAAACTCGCCACGTTGCTGAGGGTCTGGCACAGTTCGTCTATGGACGAGAGATCCAACTCACCCCTCAGTTCGACCGTTATGCTTCCGTTGCGGGAGTGCCGTACCTCTATAACGTGCAAGATCTCTCCTCCTCGTAGAATTAGTAGCCCCGTGTTGTGTTAGCCACTACTTACTCTGTAAGACCGGCGAGGATGCGATTCCGTTACAGTTAGAGAGGATATTTGTCTGGAAATTTTTCAGAAAGCGTCGCACACCCCATTATCACGTCGTTTAAGGTAGTCTTCTGCTATGTTGTTTGTACTTATGGGTAACGATCTTACAATCCGGGTTTCGGGGTTGTCGGAAGGGGCGTTGTCTCGGCCTTGAGGAACGGGGATCTCATCCAGCGTGCATCCCGGGGAGAGGCGCGCGCTTTCTCGCAACTGGTCCAGGAGCACTCGGCTCTCGTATACCGGGTAGCACTGCGTATGCTGGGCCCGAAAGAAGCCCAGGACGCCAGCCAGGAAGTTTGGATACGGGTTTGGCGGAGCATAAAAGAGTTCAGAGGTGACAGCGCTTTCAGCACATGGCTATACAAGATCACAGTAAATACCTGTTTGAACGCCCGGGAGAAGGAGCTTCGACGGGAGATGCGTGAGTTACGCGAAGAACTCCCTTTTCTTCCGGAGCCTTCCGGCGGCGAGCACGACCCGGAAGCCACCACCCTGGGCCGCGAGCGCAAGGAAGAACTCGCCACCAACCTGCAGCAACTCCGGGCGGAGCACCGGGCGGCGCTCGTGCTCCGGCACATGGAGGGACTAGGCTACACGGAGATCTCCGACATCCTGGAGGTCCCAGAGGGCACGGCGAAAGGCTGGGTCTCACGGGGCCGGGCGGCCCTGCTCGTGCTGCTCAGCGAAGAGTCCGCCGATGGACGGGACGGAAACGGCCAGGGCGTTACCCGTCCGGACGGCTACGTACAGGATGAGGACGGCTCATGAACGGCGCGCCGGTAGAGGATCGGTGGCAGATGCTGGAGATGATCGGCGCCTATGCAGCCGGCGAGCTCGACGGCGAAGCAGCCCGCCGGGCCGAGCAACTCCTCGTCGAGAACGACGACCGCCAACGGCTCGTAGAGTCCTACAACCGGATGATCGTCCTGCTCTCCGTGATGGGCCAGGAGTCCCCCGAAGCTCCGGACGCCGTCATCAACCACGCCATCCGGCGGGCCTACGTATCGGCCTTCTTTCAACAAGCGGAGCAGGTATTTACCGGCATCGGGCGTTCATACCTGGACGCTTTCGTCTATTATTTAGGTTTGCGCCAGCAAACAGCGTAACCGCGCCCCGCAGAGGCGAAGGGTCTCAAGAGGAGGAATAGATGTCAGCAGCAAACGACGTAAAAGGCCTGCTCGCCACGATCGGCGAATTCTTGCCGCGGTTGTTGGGCGCGGCGATCGTGCTGCTCGCGGCCCTGCTCGTCGCCCGGCTCCTCCAAAACCTCATAAACCGCACGCTCAACGGCCTCGGCCTCGACGGTCTCTTCGAGAGCACCGGCGCCTCGGAAACCCTCTGGAAGCTCGGCTACAGCGGCGGCCCCTCGCAGCTACTCGGCATCGTTGTCTTCTGGGGTACGATCCTTACCGGCGTCGCAGCCGCCCTGAGCGTCCTCGGCCTCGCATCTCTGGAAAACACAACGACTCAACTCGTGAACCTCTCCGGTCGCACGCTCGTGGCACTCGTCATCATGCTCGCCGGAATAATGGCGGCGGGCTGGCTCTCGGAACTGGCCGCCCAGAAGTCCGAGCGCGCCGGACTCCGTGGCTCGAACGTCTTCCGCCAGACGATCTTCGCCATCGTGCTTATCATCGCCGCGCTTTTGGCCGCCGCCCAACTCGGCCTCAACACGTCGCTGCTGGTAGTGATAGCCGTCTCCCTGCTCGCCACCATCGGCCTCATCGCAGCCCTCGCCCTCGGCCAGGGCCTGGTCCCGCTCTCCGGCAACGTCGCCGCCAGCCGCTACGTCCAGGACGGCGTGGAGGAGGGGGATGTGATCTCCGTGGACGGCATCGAAGGCACCGTCGAGGAGACCGACTACGCCTCCGTCACCCTCCGCGCCGAAGACGGCGACCTGTACCGCATCCCAAACAGCGTCATTCTCGAAAACATAGTCCGCAAAAAAACCTAGCCAAGATCTCTCTCCAAAGCTGTCAGCCGATCCGCATTTCAGAGATCAGCTCTAATTTTTGTTGATTGCCGAGATGCCGAATCCTGGGCGCCCCATCCCACGATAAAACCTGCCCGGAAACCACTTCCAGTGGGCAAAATCACTCTGTTTTATATCCGCATGTGTTAAGAATATAGATGCAATAAGAATATACTGTTTGTATCGTGTAGACTCGTTTGACGAGTCTCCGGTGCGAGAGGAGTAAGATGATGCGGCACAACATAGTAGCGGACCCGGCACACGACGTTTTAGGATACGAGCGGCAGTCTTTGGATACTATCTTCCGTCCGGAGACGGTGGCGGTGGTCGGGGCTACGGAACGTACCGGCAGCGTGGGTCGAACTATCATGTGGAACCTGGTCAGCAGTCCGTTTGGGGGGACGGTCTTTCCCGTCAACTCCAAACGGTCGAACGTGCTCGGGGTAAAGGCTTATCCGACTATCTCGGACGTACCGGAGCAGGTGGACCTGGCCGTTATAGTGGCCCCTGCTCCCACGGTCCCGGACATCGTGGCCGAGTGTGTGGAGGCTGGGGTACGCGGCGCGGTAGTTATCTCCGCCGGTTTCAAGGAGACCGGAGCTGAAGGCGCGGAGCTAGAGCGGCGGGTATTGGCAGAGGCCCGGCGCGGCCGGATGCGGATAATCGGGCCGAACTCTCTGGGTGTGATGAGCCCGAACTCCAGCTTCAACGCGACGTTTGCCGGTGGGATCGCGCGTCCCGGCAACGTAGGTTTTCTGAGCCAGAGCGGGGCGCTCCTGACCGCCATTCTGGACCAGAGTTTCCGGGAGAACATCGGGTTCTCGGCGTTCGTGTCCGTTGGGTCAATGATGGACGTGGGTTGGGGAGATCTGATCTACTACCTCGGCGACGACCCGAAAACGAAGAGCATCGTCATCTACATGGAGTCTATCGGCGACGCCGGCTCTTTCCTTTCGGCGGCGCGCGAAGTCGCCCTGACCAAGCCGATCATCGTAATAAAAGCGGGCCGCACCGAGGCCGCCGGGAAAGCCGCCGCCTCCCACACCGGCTCCCTGACCGGCTCTGACGAGGTCCTCGACGCGGCCTTCCGGCGCAGCGGCGTGTTGCGGGTAAACAGCATCTCCGAACTCTTCGACATGGCGGAAATATTGGGCAAGCAACCACGCCCGAAAGGTCCGCGCCTCACCGTCGTCACGAACGCGGGCGGCCCCGGCGTGCTCGCCACCGACACCCTCATACAGGGTGGCGGCAAACTCGCGGAGATCTCTACAGAGACGATGGAGAAACTCAACGACTTCCTCCCCGCTCCCTGGAGCCACGGCAACCCCCTCGACGTCCTCGGCGATGCCGACCCTGAACGGTACGCGAAGACCCTGGAGACCGCCGCCCAGGACCCGGAGAGCGACGGGTTGCTCGTCGTGCTCACGCCGCAAGACATGACGGACCCTACCGCTACCGCCGAGCAGCTCGTGCCCTACGCCCACTCTACCGGCAAGCCGGTGTTGGCGAGTTGGATGGGCGGAAATGAAGTCGCCGCCGGTCAATCCATCCTCAACGGAGCCGGCATCCCGACCTTCGACTACCCGGATACCGCAGCCCAGGCCTTCAACAACATGTGGCGCTACAACTACAACCTGCGCGGCATCTACGAAACGCCCGAGCTCGCCGCCGACAACGCCTCCAACGGCGAGAGCATAGACCGCGACCGGGCAGAAGAAATCATAGCCAACGTCCGCGACACCGGACGCAAGATCCTGACCGAGTTCGAAGCCAAGGAACTGCTCGACGCTTACGGCATCCCGACCGTCGAAACAGCGGTCGCCAAAAGCGCCGACGAAGCGGTGGAATTAGCCGAGGGTTTCAGTTATCCCGTAGTCCTAAAGCTCAACTCCGAGACCATCACCCACAAGACCGACGTCGGCGGCGTCCGGCTCGACCTGGAAGACGCGGAAGCCGTGCGGGAAGCATTCGAGCAGATGGAAGAATCCATCCAGGAGAACTTCGGCGAAGAGCACTTCTCGGGTGTAACGGTGCAGCCGATGGTTTCGCTGGAGGGATACGAGTTGATCCTGGGCAGCAGCCTGGACCCTCAATTTGGCCCGGTCTTGCTCTTCGGCTCCGGCGGCTCGCTGGTCGAGGTTTACAAGGACCGGGCGCTCGCGCTGCCGCCGCTCACCACGACGCTCGCGCGGCGTACCATGGAGCAGACCCGCATCTATGAGGCCCTCAAGGGCGTGCGGGGTCGGGCTCCAGTGGACATGCCGGCGTTGGAGAAGCTGTTCGTCCGCATAAGCCTGCTCGTCGTCGAGCAGCCCTGGATCGAAGAACTCGACATAAACCCGCTGCTCGCCTCAGTCGAAGGCCTCACCGCCCTCGACGCCCGCGTCGTACTGCACGATCCGGCAACCGAGAAAGAGGATCTTGCGGGCACCGCGATCCGGCCGTACCCCACGCAGTACATGTGGGGTGAGGAGATCCAGGATGGAACCCCGGTCCTGGTGCGTCCCATAAGGCCCGAGGACGAGCCACTAATGGTCGATTTCCACGAGTCGCTCTCCGAAGAGAGCATCTACATGCGCTACTTCCACATGATGAACCTCGACCGTCGCACGGCCCACGAGCGGTTAACCCGCATCTGCTTTATAGACTACAACCGGGAGATGGCACTCGTCGCCGAACGCGAGAACCCGGAGACGGGAGAGCGTGAGATCCTGGGCGTAGCCCGCCTCAGCAGCCCCGGCGGCGCCCGGAGCGAGGCCGAGTTCTCCGTGCTTATCAGCGACGCCTTCCAACGCCAGGGGCTGGGCACCGTACTGCTGGAACGTCTCCTGCAAGTCGGGCGTGAAGAAGGATTGCGGCGCATAACCGCCGACATCCTCATCGACAACCGCCCCATGCAGCACCTGAGCAAAAAACTCGGCTTCGAGTTGCGGCTCGACAAACATGAGATGGTCATGAAAGCTGACCTGGACCTCTACCAACAGGCGTAGAAAAGCGCGCCTCTCGCACGGGGAGGCGCCTTTTACAACTTCCTCCGCATAAGGACTAAGATTCGGCGAGAACGGGAAGTATAGAATACAAAGAACAACGCACAGCAAATACTTTACAGGGAGGAACGATGGGCATTCTGTCTTGGGTAATTTTCGGTCTTATAGCGGGCATTGTCGCCAAGCTGGTCATGCCGGGCCGGGATCCGGGCGGCTGCATCGTGACCATGTTGATCGGCATCGCGGGCGCATTCTTAGGCGGCTTTCTCTACGAGCTTGTCACGGGTCGGCAGCAATTCATGGTGTTCGACCTCGGCAGCATGGCGCTGGCAATAGTTGGGGCTGTAGTAATCCTGGCGATCTACCGTGCCGTGCTCGGTAATCGCGCCTGACCGGAGCCTCTCACGAAGAAGCACTCTCTATCCCGAAAGGTAGAGAGTGCTTACTGTTTACTACGACTCTAACTTTGCGGCGGTTCGTAGAGCTGTAGCTCGTTGCCCTCGGAGTCCTTGAAGGTCGCCACGCGGCCCCAGTCATGGTCTGAGATGCCGGCGGGGAACTCTACGCCTTTACCCTGGAGATCTTCGATGGCGGACTCTAAACTGCCTTCCGGCTGGAAGGTGAGGACGGGGCCACCGTCAGCACCCGCGCCACCGGGCTCCCGGCCGTTCAGCCCGATCCTGACACCGTCGGCCTCGTATTCGGCCCAGTCTCCGTCTTTCTTTACCTGGGAGAGACCCAGAGCTTCCTCGTAGAAGCTCGTTGCGCGATCAATTTCCTCGACCGGCACCCAGACGTTCGCAAAACCCATTGCCATATTGTTGCTCCCTTCTAACTCGTTCTACGAACAGAACGTTCGCAGAAAATGCTCGGATATTTTGTGTTCGACTTCATGCAGCGGTATTTTTCCCGCCAGTTCTTTTTCCAAACTCGTCACGCCAAACTCCCGGATGCCGCAGGGTGTAATGCGATCGAACCAGGAGAGGTCCGTACCCACGTTCAACGCGAAGCCGTGAGAGGTGATCCAACCGGACGAAAACTTCACCCCGATCGCCGCGATCTTGCACTCCCCTACCCACACCCCCGTATACTCCGGGTGCCGCCAGCCCTCTAATCCATAGTCTCCGAGCACCCCGATAATTACTTCTTCCAGGTCCCTCAAATACTTGTGGGTGTCGCGCACTTCGAGGCGCAGTATAGGGTAGCCGACGATCTGGCCGGGACCGTGAAACGTCGCGTCTCCCCCACGATCGCTCCAGAAAACCTCCGCCCCCAGAGACCGCAAATACTCCTCCCCCGCCCCGAGGTTGGAAGCGTCGCTAGCAGCCTTACCCACCGTAAAAACCGGATGGTGCTCCAGCAGGATCAGGGTGTTCCCTATCTCATCCCTCTTGCGGAGCCGAACCAGCTCTTTCTGCATCTCCCAAGCCTCCGCATAAGGCACGAGGCCCGGCAACCGCCGTACTTCGAGGCCGTACTTAGATTTCGTGGGTTCAGGCTGCAACATATTCGCGTATGTCTACCTGAACTCCGGATTCAGCGGCTTCTTCGGCGGCTGCGAGCAGTCGCGTAGTTGTTTCCTCGTCAACGTACTCTTCCCCACAGACCTCACACACCCTCGCCGGAACCTTTCTGAACACCAGAACCATCTCGCCCCGCTCCAAAGTAACCGTAGCAGTACCCGCTTGGGTCTCCCCTTGTTTACACACTACGCACTTCAAAGGATTCTCTTTTTTCTGAAACCGGGCTCCCAAAGTTCCGATGTCGGCTCGTAGACTGTTATTACGAACGTCTCATCATCTTCCGTACTATCGGCAGCCACCACGTGAATCGGCGTCGAGCCGCGCCAACCTAGAACGAGACGGCTCGGATAGGGCTTATCTGCCGGGTAGTCTTGGATTATCTCTCCCGTCTCCAGCACATGGCGAATATCCTCGCTACTAACCTGTCGCCGGAACATGCGCTGTATGGCGTGTACCCGGAAAACAAGTCTCACCGCAGGCCGTAGAGCGTTCCTCTAAACGCCCGCGCCGACCTTACGAGCATCGGCGGTCTGCTCGTGGGCGTGGTACGAACTACGGACCAGCGGACCACTCTCAACGTGCTTGAAGCCGAGTTCGTCCAGGCCGTATCGCCGGAGCATCGCGAACTCCTTAGGCGTGTAGTAGCGGCTCATCGGTAAGTGGTTCTCCGAGGGACGCAGGTACTGGCCGATGGTCAGGATGTCCACGTCGTGATCGCGCAGGTCGCGCATGGTCTGGTGTAGCTCTTCCTCCACCTCACCAAGTCCCACCATAAAGCCACTCTTGGTCAGGCCGTCGGGGTTTAGCTCTTTGGCGTGCTGGAGTACCTCCAGGGATCTCTTGTACTTGGCCTGGGGCCGGACCGCCGGGTAGAGGCGCGGGACCGTTTCGATGTTGTGGTTGAAGGTTGCGGGCCGGGCTTCTATGACCGTTTTTATGGCGTCCTGGTTTCCCTTGAAGTCCGGGGTCAGCACCTCGACGGCGCATTCGGGGACCTCTTCTTTTATTGCTTCTATCGTGGCGGCGAAGATGGAGGCTCCCCCGTCGGCCAGCTCGTCGCGGTTGACCGAGGTGATGACGGCGTGCCGGAGTCCCATCTGTTTGGCGGCGTCGGCGACTCGATAGGGCTCGTCTATGTCCAGTTCGGTCGGCTTGCCGGTCAGGACGGCGCAGAAGCCACAGGAGCGGGTGCAAACGTTGCCCAGGATCATGAACGTCGCGGTGCGGTTGTTCCAGCACTCGCCGATGTTCGGGCAGCGGGCCTCCTCGCAAACGGTGTGCAGCGAGAGGCTGCTCATGGTCTCTTTTATCTCCCGGAAACCTTCGCCGTCGGGAACCCGGGCTTTTAGCCAGTCGGGGCGACCGTGCTTGCCTTTTTCTTGTTTGAAGGCGAGGTATTCAGTCGGGACGCCGTCCGGCGGGGTTTGTACGGGCTTGTCTTCCCACCGATGGCGCACCTCGAAGGTCTTCGTGCCATCGTCCAGGACTGTTAGGTTGATCTGTCTGCGAGCCACCGCTCTCCTCTTTCTCGGTTTCTCTTCAGTAATGCTTCAGCGATATATTAACCCACGGCGGAGACTTCGCTGTGATTTCGCGCCCGCGGGGCCGGAAAAGCTCGGCCCCGCGCTCTTTACGGGTTCTTTGTCTCCTAGACGTGGATGGCGTTACCGTCCACGGCCATTGCGGCCTCACCGATGACTTCCGAGAGGCTCGGGTGGGCGTGGATAGCCATACCTATCTCCTGGGGCGTTCCTTCGACCAGTTTGGCGAAGACGCCCTCGGCAATGAGGTCCGTAACGTGCGGCCCGATGGCGTGCATCCCGAGCAGCAGGTTGGTCTCCTCGTCGGCGACGATCTTTACGAAACCGTTGGGCTCACCTTCGATGAGGGCTTTGCCGATGGCCTGGAACGGGAAGCTGGCCTCCTTGGCCTCGTAGCCTTCCTCTTCGGCCTCGGCCTTGGTGAGGCCGAACGAGGCGACCTCGGGGCGGCAGAAGGTGACGCGCGGGACCAGAGTCTGATCCATCGGTAGCGGGTCCTCGCCGGCCATGTGCTCGACGGCGATGATGCCTTCGTGGCTCGCGGCGTGGGCCAACCAGTAGCCCCCGATCACATCTCCCGCAGCGTACACGCCGTCTACGGAGGTTTGTCCATACTCGTCCGCCGGAATAGTACCGTCGTCGTTTAACTCAAGGCCAATCCCGTCGAGGTTGAGATCCTCGGTAACGGTCTTGCGCCCCACAGCGACCAGTATGGCCTCGGCCTCTAAGGTTTCTTCGCCGTCTTCGGTCTCTGCATTTATCTTTACCCCGTCATCGGTCTTCTCCAGGCTCTCGGGGTCCGCCTTGGTGCTGGTCAGGATTCGTATGTCCCGGTCCTCGAACTCTTTCTGGAGAGTTTTGGAGATCTCCGGGTCCTCCAGCGGCACGATGCGGTCCAGCATCTCGACTATGGTGACGTCGGTGCCGAAGTCGTTGTACATGCTGGCGAACTCGACCCCGACGGCCCCGGAACCGAGGATGATCACGGAACTCGGGTAGCTCTCCGCCGAAATTACGTCGTCGCTGGAGATCACCTTCTCCCCGTCGAACTCCATCCCCGGCAGAGACTTGACTCCGGAACCGGTAGAGATGAGCACGTTCTCGGCTTCCAGTTCCTGCTCGCCGTCTTCACCCTCCACTTTGATCTTCTTGGGCTCCACGAAGCTGCCAACGCCGGTGAAGACCTGCACCTTGTTCTTCTTCATCAGGCCTTGCACGCCCTTCTGCAACTGGCCCACGACCTGGCCTTTGTGCTCGTTGGCCTTGGAGTAGTCGAACTCCACGCCGTCGGCCATGATGCCGAACTGCTCGCCGTGTTGCTTGAGGTTGCTGAGCATGGAAGCGCTCTGCAAGAGAGCCTTCGTCGGAATGCAGCCCCAGTTGAGGCACGTACCGCCGAGATAAGACTCCTTCTCGATAAGCGCCACGCTCATCCCCAACTGACTCGCCCGGATCGCCGGATGATACCCGGCGTTCCCGCTCCCGATTACTACCAGATCAAACTTATCCGCCACCTGAATCTCCTTTCAAAGCTCACCACTAAAACTCTAGCTTCATATCATACCCTGAATCACCGGCTTCACGCTGGCAAGCCGGACAATAGTGCGTCGCCCGCCCGCCGACTTTCTCTCGCACGATCTCTCCCCCGCACTCCGGGCACCACCCCCCGTGCTTCTCGAAGACCCGCAGATAGTCCTGATGCGATCCCGGACGATCCAGCACATCCCGGTACAGTCGCACCGTCGTACCCCGATGCTCTATGCCCGCGGCCAGGTTCTCCCGGATCGCTTCGTAGAGCACCTTCCACTCACCATCCGAAAGCGTGTTGGCCTTGCGACGGGGATGGAGCCGGGAATCGTAGAGGATCTCGTCTACGTAAATGTTGCCGATGCCCGCCACGACTTTCTGATCCAGGAGCAGCGACTTTATCTGGGCCTTCCGCGGGCCGATAGTTTCGCGCAGGTAGTTCGCGCTGAACTCTTCCCCGAACGGCTCCGGCCCCAGAGAGGAGAGCCGTTCTTCGAGCTCCCCCTGATCCAGAAGCCGCGCCCGCGTGAAATGCGTCTCATCCCGCAGAAATAGACGGCGTTCGCCGTCCAGGTGCAGGATCATCATTACCGCCGACGCCGGTTCCTCGACCGGCGGCACGAGAAGAAGCTGGCCCCCGATCTTGAGTTGAAGCACCAGAAAATCCCCCGAATCCAACTCGATGATGAGATGCTTCGCCCGTCGTCGCGCCCCGGTTATCCGCACGTCTTCCAAACGTCGAATGAAATCCTGCACCGAGGGCTGTTCTACGAGGCCGGGCTCAGGCACCTCGACCCGCATTATCCGGGAACCAGCGACGAGATCCCGCAGGTCTTCCTTTATGGTCTCTACTTCGGGTAGCTCCGGCACTTACTCTCCGGCAGATGCCGAGACCACTTGCGCCAGCGGTGCCGGCTCCCGAAAAACGCTGCGATAGAGGCCGTCGAGCATTATGGACCGGGCGTCTAGCGAGCGGAGGGCCCCCTCACGCACCTTACGCTGACCTTCCTCGCTTTCGGCGTAGGGAGCTATGGCCTCCATCATAATGCGGGCGTGGGTCACGTCCATGGTAACGTGGCTCGTAAAGATCTCCAGCGCCTCGTCCGGAAGTCCGGCGCTCTTCTTGAGCCCCTCGGAGAGCCGCACGTATATCGGAGGAACCGGCCACTCGCTAGCTGGCCCGAGGGCCCCGAGACCCAACCGGAAGTCCGGGTTGCGGCACAACTCGTAGTGGACGCTGATGTAAGACTCTATCTCCGGCAGCGTCCGCGGAGCCTCCCACTCTTCCTCTTCTATTCCCAGGGCGTGCAAAAAGCGCCGGTACAGAGCGGGGTGTGTCTCTGCCGGGTTCAAGTGGCCGTACTCGTCCACGAGGATTTCGGCGAGGGCGAGTTGCAGTTTCTCGTCGTCGCGGCAGTTGGAGATCACGGCCGCCAGGTACAACCGGCTCACCCGGACGTGCCGATAGTATTGAATGGCGAACTCCCTTACACCCTCCGCGCCGGCCTCACCATCACCGAAGCGTTCCAGAAACGGATGGGTTAACGCCGGGTGGGAGATCACCTCCCGCTTCAACTTCTCTAGAAACTCTCCTGAACGCACCGGGCCTCCCTCGAATGTGCCGACCCTGTTAGTTTACCGCCACTTTCCGTTCATTGTGAACTTCGGCATAAATCGCTTTTTTGCAGGAAATTTATCGGCGTGACCCCATCTTTGTGCGGTATAATTACACCATGGCAGATACTAGAGATAGCCCTCGGCAGAGTTGGTTGAGCGTTCCGCGACGGCGGGAGGACGAACGTCTGGATCCGCACGTATACGAGCGGGGCATCAACGGCCTCACGGTAGAAGAGGCCGTCGGTCGGGCTTTTCCGAGGGTAATGGGGATTTTGGAGCGGAGCGGTGAGCGTTACTCGGAGTTCGAGGGCCAGCTTGTGCGGCAGACGATTCGGGCGGCCCTTATTTCGCAGGTCTCGCGGGCAAACCTGTACCGGATCGCCGGTATCCTCGTCGCCGACCGGCGTGACGAAGGGGCGCACCTCGGAGCGTCGCTGGCGCTAGCCTACGTGGCCGCTTTGAGAGAAGCTTTTTTGAACGGGATCTCCGTCGGGGAGCAGGCGCTCACAACGGAGGGTCCCGGGGAAGTCCGCTACGTTTCGAATACCGGCGATCACGCCGTCGTGGCATTGGACAGCGGTCGGGAAG
>JBARZO010000090.1:0-10409 GCA_049650165.1 Rubrobacteraceae bacterium | reverse complement strand
ACAATCAAGGAGCTCTATACTGCGTTCGAGAGGGGGGATCTCGTAAAGGTGCGGGAGACTATGCACTCCGAGATCGAATGGTACGAGGCCGAGAACTTCCCCTACGACGACGGCAACCCCTACTTCGGGCCGGACGAAGTATTAGACGGAGTCTACGCTCGATTGACCGGGGAGTGGCACGCATTCGCCGAAGAACTGGGAAATGTCTTCGACGCCGGAGAGCACATCGTTACGGTCGGCTACTACACCGGAACTTACAAGCCTACCGGAAGGTATGTTCGGGCCCAGTTCGTACACGTCTGGACCGTGCGCGACAGCTTAGTTACCGCCTTCCAGCAGTACGCCGACACCGCGCAGTTCAGAGAAGCCATCAGTTCCCCGGCAGCAGGTTAAAACGTTAACGGGCAAATAGCTCGCAAAGACTAATAATTTGCAACATAAAGTAACTTTTAAATCTTTACGAATAGGTTGGAGACGAGTTGCAGACGGAACTTTTGCAGTTTGCTGGGGTCGGGGTGGCTTTCCTGGTTATCCTCATCCTCTGGCTGCGCATAATTTACCTGCCGGCCCGCACGGTAGAGCGTTGGGAAGATCAAAGGCCGAAGAACCGCCGGCGTCGCGGCTAGCGTTGCCAGGAGTCGTCTAGCCCGAGGTCCAGTGATCTGCCCAGCGGGCTTTGTCCAGACGACTGTCCACCGCATCTTTTAGCAGTTCGTCCAGCGTTTTATCCGGGTTGTTTTCCCGGGCTTCGAGGACTTCGTTGAACTCCAAGACTAGGTCTCGGGTCTCCAATTCGCTCATGAATCCGGCGGCATCCTCTATCTCCAATTTCTCTCGCCGGGCGAACTCGTCTATCGAGGCGTTTATAACGGCCATCAACAGGCGCTGAGCTCCTTTGTGGTCGGCGTTCGGACTTTCTTCGGAGAGTTGATGGTCGAATTGCTCCCCGAAGATCATGGCGGCAACGACGATCCTGCGACGGACTTCGTGTTCCCGCGGTCCCCAGGCTTCTCGCATGGTCTCTTCCCGGAGTTCGTCCAGGTGTGCAAGAGCCGGATCTCTGCGCGGCTCTCCTTCTATTGAGGCTTCATGGTTCATGGTGAACTCTCTTTTCGAGACCTTGTTGGTAACATTATGGTAGCAGTAGTAGACGATGCCCTTGGAGAACCTGGGATATTTTTTCGGCAGGGCTGGCCGAGTCGCTAAAGTTGACGGGAAAAGCGCCGAATATTTGAGAACACTGGCCGAATGGTGGTAGACAGGAGAGGCGTGAGGCGCGACGAGGCTCTAAGAAAGACGGCCTGGATGGGAGGGTTAGCTTCAATCGCCGGCCTCGTCTACCGTTGTTTCAGGGCCGGGGTTCGGCTGAAGCGCAACGAGCAACGGCTGCAAGATCTTATCTACGCCGCCGCCGATGCTTTCTTCGTTCACGACACCCTGGGCAGAATCCGTGACGTCAACCGGCGGGCCCGCGAGAGCCTCGGATACACCAGAGAAGAGTTGCTAGCGCTCAACGTGGCGGACATAGAGCAAGGCTTTCTTCCCGAAGTCATCGAACAGCAGTGGAATAGCATAGTCCCCGGCATCCCCGTTACCCTGGAAGGTGTCCACCAGCGCAAAGACGGAACCACTTTTCCGGTAGAGGTTCGCGTGGGACTCATAGAATCCGACGGCCAGCCACTCATGTTTGCCCTGGCCCGTGATATCACTGAACGCAAACAGGCCGAGGAAGCACTCCGCGAGAGTGAGCGGCGCTTCCGACAGCTCTTCGAGAACTCGGCTGACGCTCTTTTCGTCCACGACAAAGGCGGCCACATACTCGACTGCAACGCGGAGGCCAGCCAATCTTTAGGATATACGCGGGAAGAGTTACTCTCGATGAAAGTGGGTGACATGACCGTAAACATGCTCACCGAAGAAGAGCGCCAGGCGCGAGAGAGTGAGACTCTGTGGGAGCGGGTCATGCGCGGGGAACCGGGTCGTATCGTCGGTTTCGATCAGAACGAACTCCAGCGTAAGGATGGCTCGACTTTCCCGGTCGAGGTTGGGGTCGGCGCCATAGAATACGGTGGGAAGCAGGTGATATTCGCTTCGGTACGCGACATAACCGCCCGGCGTCGGCTGGAGGATGATCTTCGACAGCAGGCGCTCCACGATCCTCTTACGGACCTGCCTAACCGGATCCTTTTTGTAGACCGTCTGGAGCACGCCTTGAGACAAACGGAGCGTCGAGAAGAAGCCATAGCCGTTTTCTTCATGGATCTGGACGACTTCAAATCCGTAAACGACAGCCTGGGACACGAGGCCGGAGATCAGTTACTGATAGAGGTCGCCCGGCGGATCTCGGCTTCCGTAAGGACCGTGGATACGGCCGCGCGACTTGCCGGCGACGAGTTCACCGTACTTCTCGAAGACCTCGATGAAGTAGGCGAAGCTACCATCGTCGTAGAACGCATCTTGGAGGCGCTCGACGCGCCGTTCAAGATCAAAGGCCGAGAGGTGAAGGCCGCCGCGAGCATCGGAATAGCCTGGACTTCGCGTCCCGATGTCACCTCCGCAGAACTTCTGGACCGGGCCGACAAAGCCATGTACCGGGCCAAGGAAGACGGCGGGTCGCGCTTCCAGTTCTACGACCCTACCGAATAGACGGTAGAAGCTGCTAGTCTGTGGCGCCCCAACCGAGGAACCTGGGGCCCTGTCGGCTTTTCTCGCCGTTCTCGACGATGTGTATGGACATCGGTGGTGAAGGGTTGCGGATCACCGTCATATTCCCCTCCGGATCGTAGACTTGTATGGCGACACACAGGTACTCGCCGGGGCGATGTTGGTCGTTGACCTTTAGCGTGGTGTTCACGGTGACGCGCTGTTGCTGTTCGCCGTTGCCCCGCAACTCCAGGGTGTCGTTCGGGGCGAGCCCCCGCGGACCTATACTGCCGCCTTGTTTTACCCGCCAGAATAGGGCCCGGACGTGGGCTATGCCAACCTCATCTTCTAGTGTGATAGGAATTTTTACAGTTTCATCTATACCGTAACGGGCCAGTTCCTCGGACAAAATCGTCCTCCTCTTCTACAAACTACCAGGAATAAACTACCTTAATTATTCAATGTTGGAATCATATCGCGTATAAACCACGTTTTCTCTAGACGGACGGAATTCCGCCGCAAAATAGGATTTTCGGCACGTTGGATCCCCTGCACGCGTCCAACTGGCAGACTATCAACAGTTACGGGGTCAAGGCGGCTGGAGCCCCGAACCAGAAGGCCGAGGCTCCAGGTTTGTTTTGCTCAATCGGGTTTCGGCAGCGTCAAGATCACCGTCTTGAGTTCCGTGAAAGTCTCCATCGAATGGCGGCCTCCAACACGCCCGATTCCGGAGAGCGAACCTGCTCTGCCGCCGAAGGGCAGGTGGCTCTCCCAATGATTCGTCGTGGCGTTAACGTTGACCCAGCCGGTCCTGACGGACTCGGCGAAACGAAGACCCCGGGCGAGATTCTGGGTAAAGACCGCCGAGAGCAACCCGTAGGGCGAAGTGTTGACCGCCCGTAGTGCCTCCTCTTCGTCCCGGATGGTGGTGATGGGGACTATAGGGCCGAAGGTCTCCTCTCTGGCGACCCGCATATCGTCTGAAACACCGTCGAGAACGGTCGGCTCGTAGTAAAGGGAGGTAGCTCCTTCAGCACGGGCTCCGCCGTTCAGGAGTTTTGCACCATGTTTCAGCGCGTCGGCGACGTGTTCGTCCATCTTGATGGCGGTGGATTCGTTGTTGAGTGGACCCATCGTCGTATTCGGGTCGAACGGATCGCCCAGGTGTATCCGGCGCTCCAGGGCTGAGAGGAGTTTTTCGAGGAAGGCGTCGTGGATTTTCTCGTGTACGAGAAAGCGTTCTCCGGCGGTGCAGCTCTGTCCGGCGCAGAGAAAGGCCGCGTCCAGGGTCGCTTCTGCCGCAGCATCGAGGTCTGCGTCGTCGAGGACGACCAGAGGACCGTTGCCGCCCATCTCCAGGATCAGGGCTTTACCGGCGGCCCGCGAGGCGATACTCTGCCCGGTCTCCACCGAGCCAATAAACCCGACGGCCTGCGTGCCGGGGTTCGCGCAGATTTCGTCCCCGACGACTGACCCGGCTCCCGTGACGACGTTGAAGACGCCCGGCGGTAGGCCGGCTTCGATGATGCATTCGGCAAGCTTTATGGAACAGATAGCGGTGCTGGAGGCCGGGTTCCAGACCACGGCGTTGCCGGTGGCGAGGGCCGGTGCGAGTAGTTCGGCGGGCATGGTGTAGGGCCAGTTCCAAGGGGAGATCACCCCGACTACCCCGCGCGGGACCTGGTAGAGCAAGACCCGCTTTCCGGCGTCCACGGAGGGCGGCATCACCCCGTCGAGGCGGGTTACGTCGGCGGCGGCCATGCGGAAGTATTCGACGAGCTCGTCTACCTCGTCGTAGGACTCGGCGTGTAACGGCTTGCCCTGGTCCAGGGTGAGCGTCCAAGCGAGGTCTTCGCGGCGCTCCTCGATGACCTCGGCGATCCGGTCCATAGCGGCGGCCCGTTCGAAAGCAGAGAGCGCGGCCCAGCCAGGCCAGGCTTCGTTTGCGGCAGCGATGGCGCGCCGCGTGTCCTCACGGGTTCCTTCCGGGACGGTCCCGATGACCTCGCCGGTGGCGGGGCTTACGGCTTCGGTGCGGGATTCGGACACTCCTTCAGTCCATTCTCCCGCCAGATACATGGGGTAGTTCTTTACCTGGGTTTCCATTTACTTCCCCCTGGCGAAGGCGTTGCGGTAGATCTCCTCGTAGTCCGAGACTTCTACCGGACGCGGATTGCCGACCGTCTGCGGGTCTTCGTAAGCGATGCGGCCCAGCAGCGGGATCTCTTCCTCAGAGAATCCCAACTCCTCTAACGTCGGGATGCCGACGTCTTCCGTCAGGCGGTAGAGCTCCTCTATACCCGCCTGCGCGGCTTCGAGCGGCGGTAGCCCATGGACGTCCGCCCCAAGAGCCTGCGCGATGCGGGCGTATCGTTCGGGGGCGGCGGGGGTGTTGTACTCGCAGACCGGGCCGAGGACCCGGGCGGTCAGGGCGCCGTGCGGGCAGTCGTGGACGCCGGCGGCGGACTGGCTCATAGCGTGGGCCGCGCCCGCGCTCTCCGTGCCATACGCGAGCCCGCCGAAGGTTGCCGCGTGGGCCATGCTCGTCCGGGCTACGAGGTTGGATCCATCCTCGTAGGCGGCGCGGAGCCAGTTCGCCGTGATCTCTATGGCAGCGAGGGATACCGCGTCGTTGAACGGCTGGTGGTAGTCGCAGGTGTAGCATTCGATGCCGTGCGCTAGGGCATCCATGCCGGTCCCGGCGGTAAAGGCGGGTGGGAGGCCGAGCGTCAGTTCCGGGTCGATGACGGCCGTGTAAGCTCCTATGAGAGGCGTCCCCCCGACGTTGAACTTGATGCCGCGCCCGTGGTCGAGAATGACGGCCCACAGCGTGACCTCGCTGCCGGTCCCCGCCGTGGTCGGCACCGTCACGAGCGGTGGGATGCGGCGGCTTATAGGTTTATTGCCGTACTCGTAGTCCAGAATGGAGCCGCCGTGCGCGGCCACGATGCCGACGCCTTTGGCGGTGTCCATAGAACTGCCGCCACCGAGGGCCACGAGGCCGTCACAGCCTTCTTCACGGTAGACGGCGTGGGCTTCCGCTACCAGTTCCACGTCCGGGTTGGCCCGCACGGTGTCGAAGACGGTGACGTTCTGCAGGTGCTCCAGCGCCCGGTCGGCGAGACCGGCGGAGGCCACGCCCGGGTCGGTGACGAGCATGGGGTATTCTACGCCCAGCTCTTTCACCAACTCTCCCAGGCGGGAGATGGCGCCGGGGCCGTGGACCATGCGGGTCGGTATCTCTACCGCGCGGACGGTATCTATCTCTACGCTCATCCTGCCTCCTCTAAAGTGTCTTGTTGTTCTGCGGTTTCCGTGGTTTTGCTTGGCGAGTCCGGGGCGAACTCTTCGAGGGCTATTCGCCGAGGTTCGAGGTATTCCTCCGGCGTTCCTTGTTGCTCCAGGAAAGAGATCGCGCTCTGCGCCAACATCGAACCCTCTTCGACGTGTGACTTCCACACGTTGGTCTGCTCGCGCGGGTCGCTCGTCAGGTCGTAGAGTTCCGGTAGTTGGGCGGGGCCGCCCAGGACCAGGGACCGCTCCCGGGTGGTGACGGTGATTGGCATGTAGCTGGCGATGCGCCGGGTGCTGCCGTCCACCGCGCTCGTGAACTCACCCTCTGCGAAATAGAGCGGCCAGGAGCTTATGACGAACGGTCGGTGCTCTCGACGCTGGTCCCGGATCACATCCGCGAACTGCCACCCCTGCACTGTAGGCGGACTCTCCAGGCCTACGAGGTCCAGGATGGTCGGTGCGATGTCCGGCGCGGTGGTCATCGTCTGCCGCCGACCCGGTTTCATCCCGGGAACCCGGGCGATGAGCGGCAGCCGCGTGAGTTCTCCGTAAAGCGGCGACGGCGCGACGGTCAACAGCCATGAATCGGTCAGCCATTCCGGGACGACCGAGTCTTTGGAGACGGCCGCGTAGTTGTCGTTGATCCACTCGGCTTTGCCGAAGTATCCGTGCTCCCCGAAGTAGAAGCCGTGATCCGAGACGAATAAGACTATCGTGTTCTCCCGCAATCCCAGCACGTCGAGCTTCGCCAGCAGGCGCCCGATCCAGAGATCCACCATCGTCACCTCGCCGCAGTACGTCGCGTGGGCGATCTCCAAATCCTCTTTCGTCAGGCCGGCTTCCTCCCATTTCGCATATGGAGGATAGAGCTGACGACCATCGTAATCTGCTTTGTATAGTTCTGTGTAATACTCGGGCGCGTCCCAGGGCTCGTGCGGGTCCCACGTATCCACGTAGAGAAAGAACGGCTCCTTGTGATGCCGCTCCAGCCACCTTTCGGCTTCGGTAACGGTCTTCGCCACGAGCCGATCCGACTCCTCGCGCCACGTCAGGCGGTAATCCGAGCGTTCGTCCGGACGGGTGTCATCCCCCTGGCCCCGGACCCAGATAAAGTCGTCGAAGCCGCGGTCGTAGCCGAACCCGCCCCGGATGAAGTATGGTGTGTCCACCACGCCCATCGTCAGGTAGCCGGCATCCGAGAGAAGCCCCGGAAGTGTAGGCAGGTGCGCCGGCAACGGCTCCCATCCCATGAAAGTGTAGGCGAAGGTTCCGGTGAGGATGTCCGCCCGCGCGGGCATGGTGGGGAAGGATGAAGCCCGATGCCCGTCGAAGACCACCGAAGAGCGCGCAAGCGCGTCGAGGTTGGGGGTCTTTATACTCTGGTTTCCGTAAGCCCCTAGATGATCGCTGCGGAAGGTGTCCGAGACAATTACTACGACGTTCGGACGTTCTTGCATATTTGTCCTCCTATGTCAGAAGTTTTGGCTTCTACTGAGACAAAAGAGGTGGGGCACGTCTACCTGCTAGGTACTGTGCGCCTTCTTGGCGGCCATGGCTACCGAAAGCCCCGAAGGACCACCATCTCAGGCGACGACCGAGCGCGAGGATGAAATCTCGCAGGGCACCCTCGGAGATACACGTCCGGGGACGACAGTATCCGAATAGACTGCGGGAACCTTTGATCCAACTATCATGGGAGAAAAAAGATCTACCACGCAACCAACCGCCTCCGCCCCGGAAAATTCGAGCCGAGCACGGCACAACGATCACTTCTCGCCGTTGCGTATTGCAGTAGAGTTTCTCATAACAAAATATGTACCATATGCTACTTGTTCTGTCAAGCCAGACTTGCCGTACCTATAGCAAGTTCGCGAAATTCGTGAGAAAGGATGTTGCTGACGCACCGTTTGTGCGGTGTAGGTTATGCTTGTGGTGGTAGGTGATGTTTTGAGGAAACAAGTGGTACTGGCAGGGTTGGCGATTCTCCTTTGTGCGGTGCTGCTGTACGTAATCTGGGACAGACTCGACGGCCCGGTCATCGGAGAGGTATCTCCATTATCGCCGGCGTTATCGGGAACGTACCGGGCCGGTGAGTTCTCCGTCTCATTGCAGGAGAAGCCTGGCGGGCCTGTTCTGGACGTTGCGCACGATGGCAGGCCGGGGAGATCCCTGTGGCGTACCCTCCCCGGGGAAAGTTTCGTGTCGGCGGCGCGGGGCCGGGAGTCGGTTAAGAACTCGCGGTCGCATTTCCAAGTGGAGGATGACATACAAGAGCGGCTGACGGATCAGAGCGTGGAGAGCGTCGAGAAGAGCGGGGACGCCCTCTCTATTTCGGGACGGCTCTCGGGTGGCGGGGAAGACGCCGGGTACGGCCTGATCCTCTCTCCGGATTCCGACGGGCGGCTACGTTTCGTGGCGGAGGTCGAAGAACCCTACAACCGGGTCTACCTTACCTACGCTTCAGATCCCGACGAGCGTTTCTTCGGTTTCGGGACGCAGTACACGTATTTGGACATGAAAGGTCGTAAAGTCCCGGTCTTTATACAGGAGCAGGGAATAGGGCGCGGCGCCCAGCCCATCACGTTCGCGGCGAACCTGCAGGCGGGGGCGGGCGGCGAATGGTACTCCAGCTACGCCAGCGTCCCGCACTACATAACCAGTGAGTCGCGGTCGCTGTTTCTGGAGAACTACGAGTACTCTTCTTTCGATCTGCGGGAGGCGGATAGGGTGCAGATAGAAGTCTTCTCTTCGCGGATGGAGGGTCAGATCCTCTCCGGCGACTCACCTACGAAACTCATAGAGCAGTACACCGAATATTCCGGCAGGATGCGCCCGCTGCCGGATTGGCTAACTTCCGGGGCCGTCGTCGGGATGCAGGGCGGTACGGAAGAGGTGCGGCGGCTGCACAAACGGTTGAAAGAACTCGACACGCCGCTCGCCGCGTTCTGGCTGCAAGACTGGGTCGGCCGGCGGCAGACCAGTTTCGGGAGCCAACTGTGGTGGAATTGGGAACTCGACCGCGAACGCTACCCTGGCTGGGAGGATCTCGTCTCAGACCTGGAGAAGGACGGCACCAAAGTCATGACCTACGTCAGCCCGCTGCTGGCCGACCCGTCAGAGAAAGAAAATGTCCGCCGCAACCTGTTCCAGGAGGCGGAGCGCAACGGGTACCTCGTCAAAGATCGGGACGGAGAACCTTATATGGGTAGGATCACGGACTTCTCAGCCGCGCACGTGGACCTGAGCAACCCGGCGGCCCGAGGTTGGATCAAAGACGTAATAAAAGAGAACGTTGTCGCAAACGGCGTCTCCGGCTGGATGGCAGACTTCGGCGAAGGACTCCCCTACGACGCAGTGCTCCACTCCGGCGCGGACCCGAAGCGCTGCCACAACCGCTACGCTGAAGAGTGGGCCGAAGTAAACCGCGAAGCCGTCCGCGAGCTGGGCCGGGAGGACGACCTCGTCTTCTTCAACCGCTCCGGCTACACGCGGAGCCCTCGCCACAGCACCCTGTTCTGGCTTGGTGACCAGATGGTTACCTGGAGCCGGCAAGACGGCATAAAGTCCGCTGTGACCGGCATGCTAACGAGCGGCCTCTCCGGCTACAGCCTGCAACACTCCGACATCGGTGGCTACACGGCCATAGACAGCTTCCCTTTGAGATACCACCGCTCCAAAGAATTGCTTCAGCGTTGGACGGAGTTGGCCGCGTTCACGCCGGTATTTCGGACCCACGAGGGAAATCGGCCGGAGGTGAACCATCAGATCTACTCCGACAAAGAGAGCCTTCAACATTTCTCCCGCCTCGCCAAAGTCTACGCTGCCTGGGAGCCGTATCGTAGAGAGCTAATAGCAGAAGCTGCCGAAACCGGCCTCCCGGTCGTCCGGCATCCCTTTATCCACTACCCGGACGACCCGGAGGTCTACAAGCTACAGAAACAGTTTATGGTCGGTTCCGAGTTCATGGTGGCCCCCGTTCTGGACGAGGGGGCCGAGTGGGTCAAGGTTTACCTGCCGGCGGGTCGCTGGGTACACCTGTGGTCCGGGGAGGTGTACGGTTCGGACGAGGGCGTACATACGATAGTAAAGGCACCCATCGGGGAGCCCGCCGTCTTCTACAAGCAGGGTTCCGACGACGGGGAGCAATTCCGCGAAGCTGTGGAGCGCCGGGGTTAGCTGGGCGCGGCGCGGGTAGGATCGCGGTCTCGTACAGGTAGAGTCAATACTTGTTTCTCATCTCTCTTTCGCTACGGATTGCTACCGGATCGAACCGGGGAACTCTGCGCTACGTAGTTATTAGATAACTGCGCTGTTGTGGAAAGCTGAGGGAGAGCTGGAGTACGAGCGGACGTTCGTTGTTCCGGCTGATGTGGCCGCGAGGCTCGGGGATTTCGCCATCGTACAGCACGGGGTAGATCTGAACGGCAACAGCATCTACGATAACGCCTCCGAAGTGTCGCTGCCGGCTACTT
>JBARZO010000089.1:0-1583 GCA_049650165.1 Rubrobacteraceae bacterium | reverse complement strand
AGCTGTTTCTATAGGAGATTTCGTGCTGTCGGGGGGCGAGATCGTCGCCGCCGCGGTGGCCGACGCCGTGATCCGACGATTGGAGGGCGTGGTAGGAAACCAGGAAAGCCTGGTGGGAGAGTCCTTTTCGGAAGAGGGTTTTGTGGGACCGCCTCAATACACGAGACCGGCGGAATGGGATGGAGAGCGCGTCCCCGACGTGTTATTATCCGGCAATCATGCAGAGATCCGCGCCTGGCGCGGGCGTGCGTCACGAATCAAAGCGGAAGAACGGGTGGCCGAGAAAGGTTCCCTCAACCTTCGTACTGAAACATCCACGAGAGGAGAACGTCATGATAACCAATGAGAGCTTGAAGGCAAATGTTACCGAGTTTAGGCCGGGTGATACGGTACGGGTGCAGTACCGGGTCATCGAGGGAAATCGGGAGCGAATACAGAACTTCGAGGGTCTGTGTATAGCCCGCAAAGGGAGTGGCATCAGCGAGACGTTCGTAGTCCGAAAGACCTCCTTTGGGGTCGCGGTAGAACGCGTGTTCCCTTTGCACTCGCCGAAGATCGCCGAGATAGAGGTCATATCGCGGGGTGCGGTGCGCCGGGCAAAGCTATACTACATTCGGGATAAGATCGGCAAGAAGGCCCGGGTCAAGAAAGCCAAGTAACACTCACAGACTTTGCCCGAACGCTCCGCGCTCTACGCCTTCGACGCGGCATGGACGCTGGAACGTGGTGGTCCGCTAGCCGGCGCGGATGAGGCCGGTAGGGGAGCGTTCGCCGGGCCTCTCGTTGCCGCTGGTGTGATTTTAGGCAGCAACGAAGTCTCCAATCTCGCCGATTCTAAGACCTTGACCCCAGCCCTGCGGGAGCAGGTGTGTGGGGAAGTTCTTCTCAACGCCGACGCGCTGGCCGTGACGGCGTTTCCCGCGTGGTGGATAGACCACTTTGGCCTCGGTCTCGCCAACAAGCAAGCTCTTCAGCGGTCTATCGAGTTGCTGGGGTCCCGATCCGGCTGTAGTCTGGCGGACGGAAAGCTGAGACTAGGACCGGAGATCGAATGTTTGCCGCGGGCCGATGGTAGTAGCGCCGCGGTCGCGGCGGCTAGCGTCGTAGCCAAAGTCCTCAGAGATAATGCCATGCTTTCTTTATCCGAGCGGCACGACAAATACGGCTTCGAGAGAAATCGGGGCTACGGAACTCGGGAGCATCGGCTTGCTCTGTCCGAGGTTGGGCCGTGTCGGGTCCATCGCCTCAGTTACAACGGGGTTGGCGGTTGAACACTCGCCGAACCGGAGACCGGGGTGAAACTCTCGCGGTGCAGCACCTGTCTGACGCAGGCTACGAACTAGTCGAACGCAACTATCGGACACGTTACGGGGAGATCGACTTGATTCTCCGCGATGGAGAGACGTTGGTCTTTGTGGAAGTGAAGCTCCGCAGCGGCACGGGATACGGCGATCCACTGGAATCCGTAACGCTTCGTAAGCAGGAGCAGATCCGCAACATCGCCGAACAGTACCTGGCCGAATGCCAACCGGAGTTCGAAGAACTGCGTTTCGATGTCGTCGGCATACTAGACTATGGTGGTT
>JBARZO010000088.1:0-2851 GCA_049650165.1 Rubrobacteraceae bacterium | reverse complement strand
GATCCACATAATCCGCGACGGCCGTGATGTTGCTGTCTCTTTGATGAACCATTTCTGGCGTATGGCTAAAGACAATGGGGGCATCTTTGAACTTGAGCCAGAGGAGTTAGCGAAACGCGACGCATATCTCGCCGACCCTGCAGGCTTCGTCGATTCTGGAAACAGTATCTTTGCCGAAGAACGTTTGCGGCAGATGGCGGTTCGTTGGAGTAGAAGGGTGACGAAAGCCTCCCATGATGGCAGAAAACTCTTTGGTTCCGCTTACCAGCAGCTCCGCTACGAAGATTTGCTCGAAAACCCGGAAACACATCTCAAGTCCCTGTTCGGGCTACTCGGTGCCCAGACGGACGATGCACTCGTCAAATATTGTGTAGATCAGAACCGATTCGAGAAGCTGGCAAAGCGCTCGAAGGGAGAAGAAGACGCCGCCTCATTTTTCAGGAAAGGCGTGGCCGGAGACTGGAGAGGGAGATCTTTACCGCCAGGGACCGAGAGATCTACGAAAGCGTGGCTGGAGAAGCCTTGCGAGGGATAGGCTACCCTCTCGACTGAGTCGTTAGTATTTTTTGCCGGCGTTCGATACTCGTCTCTCAGTAAGTTCCTCGTAGAGCTCTTCCAACTCGTCTACGCTGTCTTCGACGGTCTTAACCGGCTTTATGCCCTTACGAAGGCGTTCGATCAAGTCCTCTTCGAAGAGGAATCGCAGGAGGTTGCTGCTTAATCCCTGGATATCCTCAGCCTCGAAAAGTAGGCCGTTTACGTCGTGTTCCACTACCTCCGATAATCCGCCGAGATTCGTAGCTACCACCGGCGTGCCAGACGCAAAGGCTGAGTAGACTACCAGCGGGGTGTTCTCATACCAGCGAGACGGCACGACCAAAACGTCTATCTCCGAGAGGATACGGCCCGTCTCGTCAGGATCAAAGGTGCCCGTAAAGGATATGCGTCCGTCGCCTTCTGCAAGCCCTTCTAGTTGTTTGAAGTAGTGAGGATCACGGCTTGGGCTACCGTAGACTTTGAGCTCGATCTTCGCTGCTTCTGGGATACTCCTAACGGCTTTTATCAGGATGTCAGTACCTTTATGGGACGCGAGAGAACCGATGTAACCAATTCGCGGCACTGATGGGTGTGTAGGGCTGGGTGGAACCGACGAGATGTCGGAGGTGTCCATGCCGTACGGAGAGAGGTGTATCAACGCCGGATCTATTCCGTTGCGGATCATGATATCTCGGTTGAGTCTAGTGGGCGCAATTACCCGGTCCGTCGAGTTGACTACGTCCTTGAGATAATCTATCCGGTCTACGACCGTCCGTATACGGTTCATGTATTTGGTATTTCGCATCGTGGAGGTCTGGGAGAGCGCGGACGCCGCCCTGAATTGCACCTCGGACCTTTTGAGGTATCGGTCCTTCGCCTTTTGAGGAGCACCGGTGCGGGCGATGAAACAACGCAGGCAGTTGGTACCCGAGCTGTTAGGTCCCAGGCACAGCGCACCGGTGTCTGCGCGGCGCAGGTGTATTACTCGGCACAGACTCCAGAAGTCCGTGGCGGTGAAGACCACAGGCACTCCGAACTCTCTGGCCGCCGGTATTACGCTCCCCGAGAGCCGTCCAGCGTGCATGACGTGCACCAGATCCGGTTCGACCTCACGCATATAAGCTCGCATGTGTTCGGCCATTTGAGGGTTGTCGTATTCATAACGTGTAGGGTCCGGCGTTCGGCGCAGGTCCGTCTGGATGCACCGGACTTTTAGACCCTCGTACTCGTAATCCTGCGCGACGTTGTGCGGCTCCTCGGCCGGGATAGAGTCCGTAGTTAGAACGTAGACTTCGTGCCCCCGGGCCATCAACTCCTGGCCGGTGTCGAAGGTGAGCCTCTCTGTACCGTAGGTGTGCTTCGGCAAGAACTGGTGTACTGTCAAAAGAATACGCAAACGACCCTCCATAATTACGTGTAAGAGTAGCAGAAAGCCCCCACAGCGTCGGGATGACTCTCTTATGGTAGGGTAGCAAAATGCGTATTCTAGTGACCGGGGCCGGCGGTCAACTCGGCCTAGAGCTAAAAGATCTACTCGCGAGAGAACACGAGGTTGTGGCGCTGACCCATGGAGAGTTGGACATCTCCGACTCTACAGCCGTTGAACGAGCTTTGAGAGAGTACGAGCCGGAGCGGGTCATAAACGCCGCCGCTTACACGGATGTGGACGGCTGTGAATTAGAGCCCGAGCTTGCCTATCGCGTAAATACCCTTGGACCTCGCAACCTGGCTCAGTTTTGTGAGCGCCGAGGGTGTGAGATACTGCATGTCAGCACTAATTACGTTTTCGACGGCGGCAAAGAGCGACCGTATGATACTGGAGATCCGGCGATCCCCATGAACGTCTACGGGCGCACCAAGCTGGCCGGGGAGGAATACGTTAAGCACCTTTCAACCAGGTGGTACATAGTGCGGTCTGCTGGGATCTACGGGCGAGGAAATAATTTCGTACGCACAATGCTGCGTATGGGCAGCGAAGTGAGTACTATCAAAGTCAAGCAGGACGAGTTCATCTCTCCGACCTATGCTCGTGACCTCGCGGAGGGTATAGCCTCAGTCTCCGAAAATGGACTCTATGGCGTTTACCATGTTACCAATTCAGGCTCTTGCTCTTGGTATGAGTTCGCGCGGGAAATCTTTACGATAGCCGAAGTAGAGGTTGATGTGGTTCCTATTCCCAGTTCCGAGTACCCGCTCCCGGCGGCGCGACCTGCAAACGGAGTTATCCAGGGTGCCGATAGTCCCAAGTTGCGCCACTGGCGGGAGGCACTGGAACAATATCTTGAAAAGCCGCCGGGATAGAGGTGTTCTCATG
>JBARZO010000087.1:0-3386 GCA_049650165.1 Rubrobacteraceae bacterium | reverse complement strand
GGAAAAGGTCGGCGATGCGGGTTGCGCTAAAAGTCTTGAGCGCCGAGTAGGAGAGGACTCTCTGTGCTTGCCGAAGTGAACCCGCGAGCGCCCCGGTAAGGATCCGGAGCGCATCCAGATTCTCCTGCAGGCTCGAAACACTCACCGGAAGTTGTTGGGTCCTGGCGTCCAGCGCGGCGAGGCTCTCCTCTAGTTCGCCGGTTCGCAGCGCGAGCCGGGCCACGTCCTCGGATAGCCGACTTTGCAGGTCGAGCCGAGTCCGCCGAAAGCTCAGCCAGGCCCGGAGTGCGACCACCCCGGCAATGAGGGCGAGCAACGCCCCCGAGAGCACCAGTACAAAGAGTAAAATTCCCATCTCGGACGTTAAGGTAGCACGCGAACAGCAACCTTTACAAACATTTCAGCGGTGTTAAAATCCCGTCCGCGACGCGGGGTGGAGCAGTCTGGTAGCTCGTCGGGCTCATAACCCGAAGGTCATAGGTTCAAATCCTATCCCCGCTACTACCGGCCCCGGTTTCTCCGGGGCCTCTTTTGTGGGTTGATCGTGGAGAACGCAGCTTCGCATCCCTACGATGTTCTAGCCATCAGGTCATGCGCAAGAGCTAACTCGTGTGTCTTTGTCACCTAGCTCGTCTGCCTTTCAAGTCTAAACAAACGCTGAGATACCCGTAACGTCGCGGCCTACAATTAGCGACTGAATCGTGTCGGTGCCTTCGTAGGTGTAGACGATCTCCATGTCGGTCAGGTGTCGCGCCACGTGGTATTCGAGCAAGATGCCGTTGCCACCGAGTATGTCGCGGGCTTCGGAGCAGACTTGCTTGGCCTTCTGCGAGTTGTACATCTTGGCGAGTGAAGCCATTGGACCGGTCATCACGTCCTGTTCCCGTAGCTGTGCCATGCGGAAACAGATGAGTTGCATAGCGGTGATCTCAGAGAGCATATTGGCGAGTTTGTTCTGGATGATCTGAAAGCTCGCTATCGGCTTGCCGAACTGCTCCCGTTCCTTGGCGTAGCTCAGGGCGGCTTCGTAACAGGCGACCGCGTGCCCGACGCACTCCCACGCGGCCCCGCCCCGGGTGGCCGTAAGAACTGTGTTGACATCTTTGAACGTGTTCGCGCCGTCGAGTTTGTTCTCCAGTGGGACGCGGACGTCCTTGAGCTTTACGTCCGGCTGCCACACGGCCCGCTTGCCCATCTTGCCGGTGATGAGCTCGCTAGGGTCGAAGCCCGGCGTGTCCTTCTCGACCAGGTAGCCTCCGACGTCATCCTCTTCGTCGCGGGCCCAGATTATGGTGACGTCCGCGAAGGAGGCGTTGCCGATCCAACGTTTCTCGCCGTTGAGGACATACTCGTCTCCGTCGCGCCGGGCGGTAGTTTCGAGCATCACCGTGTCGGAGCCGTGGCCGGGTTCGGTGAGGCCGAATGCTCCTATCTTCTCCATGCGGGCCATCGGCGGTAGCCAACGCTCTTTTTGCTCTTCGCTTCCGAGCATGGCTATAGTCCCCATCGCAAGGTTCGAGTGGACTCAGAGGAAGGTGTTGATGCTGCCGTCGCCCCGGCTCATTTCGACAGCGACTAGCCCGGCGGACAGGTGACTCATTCCCGGGCATCCGTACCCTTGAATGGTGGTTCCCGCGATGTTCAGCTCAGCGATCTTAGGAATCATCTCGAACGGAAACTGGGCCTTCTCCCAGTACTCGTTGATAACCGGGATGATCTCTTCGTCGGCGAAAGAGCGCACCCTGTCTCGCACGTCACGGTCTTCCTCCGAGAGCATTTCTTCGAGCAGGTAGTAATCTGTCCCCAGGGATTCGGCTACGTCGGCTATCAAAGCTCCTCCTTTTTCTTCACTAATGTTCACAGACTTCATGAGAATCTCCTGCAAGGGCAAAGTTCCCGTCTCTCTACTTCGTGGCCTCTTCCCCGATCTCGGCCAGTTCGCGTTTGAGGATTTTGCCGGTCGCCGTTTTGGGTAGCTCATCCATGAACGTAATTCGCCGCGGGTACTTGTAACGGGCGATCCTCTCCTGAGTGAAGGAAATGATCTCCTCCTCAGTAGCCGACTTATCATCCTTCATGGCGATCACGGCGACGACCTCCTCGCCCAGTTCCTCGTGCGGCACGCCGATGACCGCCACTTCGGCGACCCCGGGATGCTCATAGATAGCCTCCTCCACCTCGCGCGGATATACGTTGTAGCCGCCGCGAACAACCAGGTCTTTCACCCGATCCACGATAAAGAAGTAGCCGTCTTCGTCTTTCGTAGCCACGTCCCCGGTGTGGAACCAGCCGTTCCTTATTGACTCTTCGGTAGCCTCGGGGTTCTTGTAATAACCCTTCATCACATTGTGACCCCGTACGACCAACTCTCCGCGTTCGCCAACCGGCGCCTCTTCGCCGTCTTCATCTATGACCTTGATCTCCACTCCCCAGAACGGAATACCTATCGACCCGACCTTCCGCTCTTCCGACGAGCGATTGAAACAGGCTCCCGGGCTGGTCTCCGAGAGACCGTAGCCTTCCAGTATGACCACGCCGAACTTCTCCTCGAAGTTCTTCAGCACCTCCACGGGCATCGAGTCTCCGCCGGAGATGCCGATCCGGAGGGTTGAAGTGTCGTAGTCTGCCGCATCCGGGTGACGAAGCAGGTACTGGTACATTGTGGGGACGCCTACAAAAGTGGTCACACCAGCAGTCTGTATAGTTCTGAGCGCCGCCTCCGGCTCGAAGCGCGGGATCATGGCGATCGTGTTGCCGGAGTAGATGCCGGCGTTCATGACCGTGGTCTGGCCGAAGATGTGGAAGAGGGGGAGCACGGCCATTCCCACGTCGTCCTCACGCAGGTTGAGGAGATTGTCCGCCTTGTAGACGGCGTTGAAGAACAGATTGAAGTGCGAGAGCTCCGCGCCCTTCGGTCGGCCTGTAGTGCCGCTGGTGTAGATCACGACCGCCGTATCGTCCGGCATGGTTGGCGCCACGTCGAACTCCGCCGCTTGGTGGGCGAGCAACTCGTCGAAATCAGTTAATCCCTCCGGCACGCCTTCGCCGTCCGGGCTCTCTACGACGATAAGGTCTTTACAGTTTTCCGCCTCTTCGTAACCTTTCTGGGCTGCATCTAGAGAACTCTCCCAGGCGACAAAGGCCACCGCGTCGGAGTCTTCGAGGTGGTAGGCGACCTCCGGTCCCTGCAACAATCCGTTGAGTGGCACGACCACGGCGCCCGTGTTCAGGATTCCGTAGTAGGCGATTACGTACTCGGGCACGTTCGGTAGCATGATCGCCACCTTGTCGCCGGACTTCACGCCCATCGAGACAAGGGCGTTCGCGAACTTCTTAGCGGCTGTGCGTAGCCCTGCATAGTCAATAACGCGGTCATCCAGAATTAG
>JBARZO010000086.1:0-1674 GCA_049650165.1 Rubrobacteraceae bacterium | reverse complement strand
GTGTTCTACGTGCGCGAAACTTACGCTAGCGCATCATCCATCGCTCCAGCAGCGGCGTCGCCCATGTCCGGTAGCACGTGAGAATAGACGTTCGGAGTTAGGCTCACGTCACTTGATCTCTTGCTATCCGGCGTCATTATCTGTTATAAGTACGTCAGAGAATACGCTGTGCGGGTGAAGAAGTTATTTGAGGGAGATATAAGGTATGACTGAGGTGTTGCTCTTCGTTAACATCGGTTTGCTCGTGATCGGCAGCGTTACCCTGACCATCGCCATCTTTGTTTTGCAGAAGGCGCGGGGATACGTGGATCTGGCCGAAGAGCGCATGGAGCGCCTGCGGGAGGGACAGGAGCGTATTTTCCAGTTTCTACGCGAAGAACGGAGATCCCATAGCGAGGAACCCGTGCGGGAAGAGCGGGCTGCAGAGCCGAAGGTAGAGGAACTAGAGAAAGAGCTCCAGAAGCTTCGCCAGAACCAGAACAACAAGCTTTTGGAGCAGAACGCATCATCTCTGTCCGGGACTCGTCATAAGGGGCCGCCGAAAAACGTCGGACTACTGGCGGGGGAAGATCCAGAATCCGATGAGACCCGGGCAAACGCGAAGATACCGTCAACGGAGGCTCATGAGACTGCATCAGCCGCACCTACCCAGAAGACGCCAGAAAGTAAAAAAGCCGGCTTTGCAGTGAAGCACGCCCACCCCGACGACGATGTCAGCCTTCGTAGGGAGAGCGTGGAGCAGGACGGCTCGCAGGGCGGCGCCCCGGTCAAGATGTTCCGGGAGCACTATCACAGGTATTTGGAGAACTACGAAGGTTACGTGAAGCTGGCCGAGAGGCTCTGCCAGATGCGGGAGGAGGGGGAAGTGCCCTCGGGCTCCCCGTCGGAACGCGAATGGGAACAGAAGCTGCGGCGGCTAAACGACGGCATACAGAGGACAACCGCGCGCCTGGATATTCTGGAGCAGTACAACCCGGAGCTTGCCAGCGACGACCGCGTCTCTCACCGCGCCGAGATCTCCCGGAGCTACTCTGAACTCGAAGAGAAACTGTCGAGTCCAGAGAACTCCTAAGCCCTTATATTCCTGGTAGAATCTTGCTTTGCGCATGGTGGCCGTAGCTCAGCAGGCAGAGCACCGGATTGTGGCTCCGGAGGTCGCGGGTTCGAGCCCCGTCGGTCACCCCCCTATTTTGCAGGTAAAACGTAGCAAGCGTTCATTTGATACGAGGACCGTGGCAGCAATGCGGCAGCAGTAGCGCTGAGGTAACTGGTTCCTCAGACCAGGTTCGGAAATACACGGAATAGAGGAGCATCGAAGGAAGAGAGTCGGAAGCAACTTACATCACCTGTACATCACTGAGGTGTGCTGTACAGCAGTGTTAATTTTACTGGGCTACGCAAGCTCAGAATAATTATGGGAGGTGGTCAGATGGTTGATTTGCGGTGGGAAGACGAGATGGAAGAGGCGATGGAACTTATCTATCTCATACAGACTGACCACGGTGGGAGGCTGCCGGAGGACGAGGCGCGTGAAAAGCTCGGCGATTGGGTCGGCGATGTCGCTAGGCGAGCAGAGAGTCTTTACTGGCTTGTTGCTAAAGGATCGCCAACGATTTGGATGGTCACCTATGGGGGACGTAAGGCTCTCGATGCAGCACTTGCGAGCCGTAATGC
>JBARZO010000085.1:0-3098 GCA_049650165.1 Rubrobacteraceae bacterium | reverse complement strand
AAGTTGGTCTCGTCGTAGAGACCTTCGCCGCGGCCCAGGCAGGAGAAAAGCAGCGCCCCCGACGCGTCAGCTCTCTCGGAGGTAGTCTTGTTGTAGCCGTTCAGCATGGCGTGCAGGTCTTCGGCGGAGGTTTCGGCGTCGCGGACGTGGAACCGGAGCCGCATCCCTTCTTGAAGGTTCTCCCCGACGGCGATGGCGCCGCGCTGAGGATCTATGCCGATGAGGTTCCGGATCAGGAAGTCCCCCACCTGCGGCTTCTCGCTGAACTCGTCCATGAGCACCCCGACGAAAAGCGCCGTGCCCGCCAGTCGCCGGTCGCGCTCGTCGAGGTCGGTAAAGAGTTCCTGCAGGAGTGGGAGGACAGGTTCGCCGTCGAGCTCGTAGAGGAGGTTGCCTTTGCAGCGCGTGACCTGCATAAGCTCCCCAATAGGCCGGCAACCCTGGGCTACTACGGTGTCGAGGGCGATGTCGCCGTTCAAGGCCACCCCGACCGCGCCCTCGGTAAAGACCTTGTCGTTCAGGAACATGGCGTTCGTGTTGGGGGAGGTTCCGCCGCTGGCGAGACCCCCGATCTTGGGCGAGCTCGGGAAGGCGTAGTCGAGGCCGGAGAGCAACGCCTCCGCCCGGACCGAGAAAGGGTCTGCGAGCAGTACGAACTGTGGCTCGTCCTCGGTCTCGGCCCCGACCAGCGCACGCCAGGCGTCCGGCGGGCCGTCGAGGTCCGGCAGTTCTCCCTCAATATGGAAAGGATGAACGTCTACATCCGGCAACCGGGCGGCGACCAACGTGACCGCCGGTTCCTGCTCGACCTCTTCCCCGCCGCCGATCACCCCGCCACCCGAGCATCCGACGAACGTTTCGGGTCGCAGGTGATGGGCGACGAGATTCGGCGCCTGATAATAATAAGCGCCGAAGTGGGGCGTGACGAAACCGAGAGCCAGCGTAACGGGACCGGGTCCGAGCTGTTGCCGGACGTCCTCGGAGCATTCCCTTGTAGCATCATCTATGGAAGTACTGCGCGATACCGCCGTCGCCCACTGCATCTTCACCATCCTGTTAGCCGTTACTTAGTTTATACCGACCCGCGCCGGAGCGGGCGGGCTCGGAGGCAACGAGCTTGGAACGACGCAGGATCAAGTACCCGAACATCCCAATCCCGAGCAAAGCCGGCATGGGTAGAAACGTAAAGGCTGCCACACCGGTCCAAAAGGCAACGGCGACAATAGCGCTGTCGAGCATGATGGGGAGCGGTGGCTCGTTCCAGCGACCCACGGCGAGAGCTATGCCGGCGGCCAGGACTCCGGAGAACAGCCAGCCCAGATAGTTGCCGAGAGGAACACCATAATAGAGTCCCCCATCGAGCCAGACCCAGAACCCGAGTGCGGCGGCGCCGGGGTCTAGGACACCGTCCATCAACGTGAGGAGCACGGCCGCTGCGATGATGTGAGAGATGCGGCCCCGCGTCCCCCAGGCTGCGGCGACGGCCCCGATCACCAACGGCAGGTAAGTAACGGGGAGCAGATACGGCACGACCCCGAACACCTTCGGCCCCAACACGTCTCCGTAGTGAAAAGGACCATAGGGAAACCCGGTCAAGACCCCGATGGTTTCTATTGCGTAAGCGAACGCCGTGAGCGCCAGCAGTGACAGACCCGCCCGAAGTGGGCCGAGGTACAGGAAAAGTCCCAAGATAGCGGGCAGGGCCATAAGGAAAGGTGTCAGGAGAGAGGCAACGCCGGAGCCTGGAAAGTTCGACAGGTAAACCGGGAAGAACGAGATCACGAATAACGCGACGGAGACTTGTAAGAGTCTTGGCGGAGTATCTTTTAGGATGCGTTTCAGCACCTGTGTATGTTAACGCAGCCGGTACGGTAGGGGCTGATATATTAGCTGCGTGATTTCGCGGCTCTTCCACATCTCGCGCCCGGTACTCTGGATCAACACCGTCGGCCCCGCCGTGGTCGGAGTATGGCTGTCAGGCTACCTCTGGATGTGGGAAGTGTTGCCGATCCTGCTCTGGCTCACGCTGCCGTTCAACCTCCTGATCTACGGTACAAACGACATCTTCGACCAGGACACCGACGCAAAGAACCCCCGGAAAGGAACCCTCGAAGGAGCCCGCATCCGCCCCGTTGAGGTGCGCCCGATCTGGTCCGCCGTTCTACTCACAAACATCCCATTCTTGATCTACTTCTTGCTCTTTGTCCCTGTCTCCGCGACGCTCTGGGTGTTGCTGTACGCCGTCCTTTTCGTCGGCTACTCGGTCCCGCCCTTACGGTTCAAGGCCCGGCCATTTCTGGATTCACTCTCGAACGCCGCCTACGCTTTCCCGCTGGTGTTCGTGCCGCTGGCGCTCTCCGAGGAGGTCGTGTGGCCCGCCGCCGTAGGACTCATGGCTTGGAGCGCGGCCAAACACACCTTCGACGCCGTCCAGGACATTCAGGAGGACCGGCAAACCGGCATCGAAACCACCGCAGTCCAACTCGGGGCGCGGGGCGTGGTGATCTGGAGCGGGTTCTGGTGGACCCTGGCTACCGTCTGTCTCGCGCTCGTCAATCTTCCCGTCGCCCTAGTCAACGCCGCAATATCCGGCGGGTTGCTCTACGCCCTGTACCGGAACCCGAGTCCCATCACCGGCCACCGGCTCTACCCTTATTCCATAGCCTTCCCCTACGTCGCCGGCACGGTAGCCGGGGTACAGCTCGTCGCCGCCCTGAGCCTGGGTGTGTACCCGTGAGCCGGGTGGTGGTAATTGGCGGTGGCATCGGTGGGTTGGCGTCGGCGGCTCTGATCGGTCAGGCCGGCCACGAAGTTACACTGCTCGAAGGCAACTCCTACCTCGGGGGTAAGAGCCGTAGGGTTTCCCTGGACGGCCAGCGGATTGATACCGGCCCATCCCTCTTCACATTCCCCGGAGTTTGGGAAGAGTTGCTGAGGCGCCTGGATGCTCTAGGAAGCAGAGAATCATCTGCGGAGATTGCCGGCCTCGAACTACAGCGCATGCCGGAGGTTGGAACTTATTGCTATCGGGACGAAAAGGTTTCCCTGCCGGTCCCGGAGGGGCATCCCTGGCATAGAGCCTGGGAGAGGTTTGTAGG
>JBARZO010000084.1:0-7641 GCA_049650165.1 Rubrobacteraceae bacterium | reverse complement strand
AATAATGTAGGAGTCCGTTCTCGACGTCGAGCTTCATGCCCACAACCCGTTCCTCATGCAGCCAGATCCAACTGTAACTCGATAAGGGTCCCCGTTTTAGCCTCTGATTAGCCATTATTTTTCTCTCGGTTTTCCCGGACGCGTCCTTGGCTCCGCTCCTGGGCTCGCCCTTGGGCACGCTCGTAGTGCATTCGAGCCTTCATCCGGTTGCCGCAGGTAGCCATGGAGCACCAGCGGCGGGTGTGGTTCTTGCTGGTGTCGTAGAAGAATAGGATACAACCTGGATTCTCACAGCCTTTTACCAGCGACGGATCCGCATCGGCCAAAAATCGTGCCGCAGATTCGGCCACTGGTGCCAAGGATACCTCCGGCTCGCCCGGTAAGGCGTGGAACCTCATCTCGAATCCTTCGGTAGTATGGGCTAGCTCGTGGTGGCCGAGCCTCTGAGCTAAAAGATCGTTGATCTCTTCGACCAACCCCGGGGCGAGCGACCCGTCCTCGTCAAAGCGTTCCGACGCTTCCCTCAAGATCTTCCGAAACTCCCTGGCCCGCTCCAACAAGTGATCACCTTCAGCGGTACCCTCTAAACGCTCCAATGCGGATCTCGCCTCCTCTGAACCGACCAAGCCCGATTCCCGGAGCCAGTAGACGAGATCTCCCACATCCCCGAGCAAGTCAACTACCCGTTCCTTCTCTACTAGCTCAGTATTTACAAAGTCCAGCCACGAATACTCGCCAACGAACTCAAAGCCGGTACTCCCTTGAGACTTCCCTAGAGACCTCCCATGTGGGTTCGCAGGCTCTCTAGTTCCTTTCACCTCTTCCACCTTCTGGTCTCGACTGTCTGAATTCGCCAAATCAGCGCCTCCTAGTTCCTCTCATTTACTAGACAATACTATTCTAACCTCTCAAAAAAGACTTGATAAGTTAGAACCGTGCATCTACTATAACTATCAATTACAAATTTAGACGGTTAGAAAACAGATTAACCGTCGGGTGAAATGGAGGAGGTTTTGGTGGCGACTCAACAAGCGGAACAGGAAACCGGCGTAGCGCTGAAGACGGGGCACGTGGGGCTGAACGTAAGTGACCTGGAGAAGTCGGAGCACTTTTACAAGCGGGTGTTCGGTTTTGAGGTGGTGCTGAAGTCAGAGGAAGCTGGTCGGGGGTTCGTGTTTCTCGGCGATGGGGGGAGGTTGGTCTTGACGTTGTGGGAGCAAGTGCTTGAGCCGGACAACAGCCGCTTCGAGGCTGGCCGGCCCGGGCTTCATCACCTCTCTTTCGAGGCATCTTCGGTCGAAGAGGTTGGCCGGTATGAGGAAAGGATTAAGGAGGAGGGCGTCAAGCTCCTTTACGACGGGATTGTGCCGCACGGGGAAGGTGCGGATTCCGGTGGGATCTTCTTCGAGGATCCAGACGGCATAAGGCTTGAGATCTACAGTCCGACCGGTGTCGAGGGGCGTGAGGCGCCGCACGGGGATTCACCCACCTGCGGCTTCTTCTAAATCTTCTAAAGCCGGGTGAGTTTGTGGGAGTAGCTGAAAGGAGGGAGCGTCTGGACAAATGGCACCGAGTTAGATCGTGAACCGAAAGTGATTTTGACAAAAAAGAAACAAGAAAAGGAGATTACCGAGATGGTTGAGTACCGTACCGAGCACCGTACCGTAGATATAGATGGGACCGGCGTGTTCTATCGTGAAGCCGGCGACCCGGACAACCCGACGCTGCTATTGCTGCACGGGTTTCCTACCTCGTCGCACATGTTCCGCAACCTCATTCCGGCGCTCGCCGACGAGTTTCACCTCGTCGCCCCCGACTACCCGGGCTTCGGCAACAGCGACTTCCCACCCCGAGAAGAGTTCGATTACACCTTCGATCACCTCGCCGAGGTGGTTGAGGGATTCATCGACGCCCTGGGCCTTGAGAAATTCAGCGTGTACATCCAGGACTACGGCGCCCCTATAGGACTGAGGATCGCCACGGCAAGCCCCGAGCGGGTGGAGGCCCTGATCGTCCAGAACGGCAACGCCTATGAGGAGGGCTTCGTCATGCCTTTCTGGGAGCCGATATTCGCCTACGCCGAGGAGCGGACGCCGGAGAACGAGGCGGCCCTGCGCGAGGCACTCGAGATCGACGGCCAGCGCCGGCAGTACACCCACGGCGCGAGGGACGCCGAGGCGATCAGCCCGGACAACTGGAACATGGATCAGTTGTTTCTCGACCGTCCCGGCAACAAGGAGGCCCAGCTCGACCTCTTTTACGACTACCAGTTCAACATCCCCAAGTACCCAACCTTCCAGGAGTACTTCCGGACCCACCGGCCGCCGACCCTCATCACGTGGGGCAAGAACGACGAGATCTTCGGAGTCGCCGGGGCCGAGGCCTACAAGCGCGACCTGCCCGACGCCGAGCTACACTTGTTGGACACTGGCCACTTCGCGCTCGAGGAAGACGGCGAGGTGATCGCCGGGCATATCAGGCGATTCTTGGGCGAGCATCTCTCTGAAAAACGGGCTGCTTAGGATAGTCGTCCTAGGTTGCTTGCTCACCTTAGCGGGTGAAATCGTTCCGAGAATACTCAGACCCTGACACCTGCACCCCAGGCGCCCGCCTGGTTTCGCTCAACGTCGGCATGCCCCAACCGCTGGACCATCGGGGCCAGGACGTGCAAAGCGGCATCTTCAAGACACCGGTGGAGGGTGCGTTGTGGATAGACGAAATCCGACTCGAAGGTGACGATCAGGCCGACAAGATCGGCCACGGGGGGCCGAACAGGAGGGTGTGTGTCCATCCGCTAGAGAACTTTCCTTACTGGGCTGGTCGCATAGGCCAACCTCTAAAACACGGGGCCTTCGGTGAGAACTTCACGACCGAAGGCCTCGTGGAATCGGAGGTGATCATTGGCGATGTCTACCGGGTAGGAACAAGTGTCCTGCAGGTTAGCCAGCCCCGGACCCCGTGCTTCAAGCTCGCCGCCCGCTACGGCGTCAAACAGTTGGCCGGGTGGTTCGCTCAAACAGGACTAACCGGCTTCTACCTGCGGCTACCGGAGGCTGGGAAGTTCCAAACTGATGACACCATTTCGCTGCTCGACCGACCGCTACACGGCGTTACGGTGCTCGAAACCAATCGGGTTATGTACCGCGACCGACGCGACTTCGCCGCCCTAGAGCGCCTGCTGTCGGTTCCCGAGCTTTCGGTCCCCTGGCTGGAGACCTTCGAGGAGCGTCTGATAAAGGCTTCCTAAACAGGATCAGCAAAGCGTTCCCAACAATGAAATGAGAGAAAGGTGGAAGAAAATGATGAGTAAGTATCATTCCGGGGAGATTGAAGTGCAGCGGCGGGCGGGAGTTGAGGATTTGGCGCGTCGTACAGCCACGGTCATAAAGCCCGACATCCCACGGCTTGCAAAGGACTTCGTGCTGGAGCAGCCGATGGCCGTGGTGGCCTCGGTCGGCGAGAATAGCAAGTCCTGGGCCTCACTCTTGACCGGAGAGCCAGGCTTTATGCAAGCGGAAGACGAGCGTACGCTACGGGTCGAGGCTCAACCGGCGAGGGGTGACCCTCTGGCAGAGAACCTCCGCGATGGTGCTGCGGTCGGGCTCCTCACGATAGATCTGACAACCCGACGACGGATGAAAGCCAAGGGCACGATCCAGTTGCTACCCGGAGGAGGCTTCCGCCTAAAGACGGAACGGGTATATGCGCTGTGCCCAAAGTACATCCAGACTCGAGACTGGGAGTTTCTCGAAGGCGGGGAAAAGAGCGAGAATTACTCAGCAGACAGCGCCCCGGACGCCGTCCTTCACACCGACGTTTTGAGCGAGGATCAGCGGCGCAAGATCTCCGAGGCCGATACTTTCTTTATCGCTAGCTTCCATACCCAGACCGGGGCCGACGCCTCCCACCGCGGCGGCTTTCCCGGCTTCGTGAAGGTGATGGACGACGCTGCTGGTGCTATCCTCTGGCCCGACTATTCGGGCAACCGGATGTTCAACACCCTGGGCAACATAACCGCAAATCCGAACGCTGGCCTTCTGTTTGTGGACTTCGAGCGGGGTGACACGCTACAGCTTACCGGGGAGGCAGCAGTGATCTGGGATGAGGAGGTTGTGGACTCGTTATCCGGGGCCGAGCGCGCCGTGGGATTCCGAGTTGGCGAAGTTCTGGAGGTCTCGCGGGCAACCACGTTGCGCTGGAGCTTTGGAGACTACTCACCGTTCAACCCAGTTTAGAGGATGGGAAGAGAGGACGAAAGTCAGCCCAATACAGAACTGATCTTGCGACGATCCGGCAACACCGTTAGCTTCCTAAACCAACACCGGATGCTTACCTACGGCCGTTACTCCGGCGAACCTACGGACGAACAGCTTGCCCGCTTCTTCCACCTCGACGACGAGGACAAGCGGCTCGTGGCCCGCCGCCGGGGAGATCACAATCGTCTTGGTTTCGGAGTTCAGTTGACCACCGTTCGCTTTTTGGGCACCTTCCTCGCTGATCCTACCAACGTGCCAAAGGGATCCGTTTCATACGTGGCAGCACAACTAGGCCTTGAGCCGGCCTCCCTCGCGAACTACTCGGAGCGCGGACCCACCCACAACGAGCATGCCGCCGAGATCCGGCAAGTCTACGGCTACAAGAACTTCGGCAATCAACCCGAGCACTTCCGCCTGCTGCGCTGGCTCTACGGGAGGTCATGGCTTTCCGCCGAAAGGCCGAGCGTGCTTTTCGACCTGGCGACCTCTTGGCTTTTGGAAAGAAAGATCCTACTTCCTGGGCCGACGGTTTTGGCCCGGCTCGTAACCCGGGTGCGCGATCATGCCAACAAAAGACTCTACCGTCTGCTCTCGGGCCTTGCGGACATGGACCAGAGGATGCGATTGGAGCGGCTGCTCTCGGTCGAGGGCGGTACCCGCCAGACCACCCTCGACCGACTCCGGCAAGCTACGACCCGCATCAGCGGTGCGGAGCTAGTGAGCGCTCTGAACAGGCTGCGGGAAGTACGTGCTCTGGGGGCGGGCTCGTTCGACCTCTCCCGGGTGCCACCCGGAAGGGTGGACACGCTCGCGCGGGTGGCGGTCTCCGTCAAGGCTCAGGCGATAGTCCGCATGCCCGAACATAGACGAATAGCCACTCTCGCCGCCTTCGCCCGTAAGCTGGAGGCCACGGCCACCGACGACACCCTGGATCTCTTCGGCCGCCTCGTTGGCGACCTCGTCTCCCAATCTCAGGGTGCAGAGCGTAGGGAGCGTATAAGGACCATCAAGGACCTGGACGCCGCGGCCCTTACCCTACGGGATGCCTGCGAGCTGCTGCTAGACTCCGGGCTCAGTGACAAACAGAGCCTGGGAGAGGTAAGGGAACAGGTATTTGCTCGTAGGGGCGAGCAAGAACTATCCCAGGCAGTCGCCAGGGTGGGAGAGATAGCGCGACCTCCCGGCGAAGATCACCAGAAGGAACTCTTGCGCCGCTGGCAGACGGCGAGAGCCTTCCTACCCGATCTGCTCGGCGCTATAGACTTCAAGGGCACCGAGACCTCCGAACCGGTTTTAGAAGCACTCGACTACCTCAAGGGCATAGACTGGAAAGGTCGCAAGAGCATAGATGACGCGCCGGTCTCAGTGGTAAGCAAAGGCTGGCAGCGCCTCGCGGTAGATGAGAGCGGCAAGGTGGATCGTAAGGCCTACTCATTGGGCGTGCTAGAAGCACTCCAGGATGCGCTAAAACGCCGCGACGTCCACGTGTACCCGAGCGAACGTTATGCCGATCCCCGGGCGAAGCTATTGTCCGGGGAGGCTTGGGAGGTGGCGAGGCCCGGAGTTCTTCGTGCCCTGGAACTACCATCCTCTCCGGAGGGTTACCTGAAAGAGCTCGGCGAGCGGCTGGATACCGCATACCGTCGCACCGCAGAGAATCTGTCAGAAAACGCTGACGTGACCATAGACCCGAAAGCGAAAGATAAGGACGCATTGGACATTTCGCGTCTGGACGAGCTCAAAGAACCGGCATCGCTGGTCGCTCTCAGGAAGGCTTTGGCCGAGCTGATGCCGCAGGTGGACTTGCCGGAGCTCTTATTGGAGAGACACGAGCGAACCGGCTTCGCCGACGCCTTTACACACGTCGCCGAGGGCGGCCATCGTGTCGAGAGCCTACACAAGAGTGTATGCGCGGTTCTCGTAGCCGAAGCCTGCAACGTCGGCCTGGAGCCGCTGGTCGAGCCCGGTGACCCGGCGCTCACCAGGAGCCGCCTGTCGTGGGTGGCGCAGAACTACTTCCGCGCCGACACCCTCACCGAGGCCAACACCCGTCTGGTAGATGCGCAGGCCAGGATACCTTTGACGGAAGTCTGGGGAGGCGGAGAGCTCGCCTCGGTGGATGGCTTACGGTTCGTCGTGCCAGTAAGGACCATAAACGCCGGTCCAAATCCCAAATATTTTGGGCGCGGCCGTGGGATTACCTATCTAAACTATGTAAGCGACAAATCCACCGGCTTCCACGGTATGGTGATCCCTGGGACCCTGCGCGACTCCTTGTTCGTACTGGACGGCCTGCTGGAGAACCGCACGAGCCTGGAGCCTGTTGAGATAACGTCGGACTCGGCTTCATACTCCGACATTGTATTCGGCCTCTTCGCTCTGCTCGGCTACCAGTTCAGCCCTCGGCTCGCGGACGCTGGCGAGGCCCGTTTCTGGCGCATCAAAAAAGACGCCGACTATGGTCCTTTGAACGGCATTTCCCGCAACCGGATCAAGATCGAGCTGATTGCCGAGAACTGGGACGAACTGTTGCGGATAGCAGGCTCATTGAAGCTAGGTACGGTTACTGCCTCCGAGTTTGTCCGTACCCTGCAGTCCGGCTCACGTACCTCGACCACCGCCGCCGCCATCGCGGAGGTTGGCCGTATAGCCAAAAGCCTATCGCTACTGTCTTATGTAGACGATGAGGCGCATCGCAGGAGGATACTGGTGCAGCTAAATCGCCACGAGAATAGACACAGCCTATCCAGGAAGATCTTCCACGGTAGGCGTGGAGAGGTAAGAAAGCATTACCGCGAGGGCCAAGAGGACCAACTTGGCGCTTTAGGGATGGTGGTAAACGCCGTCTGCCTGTTCAACAGCCTGTACCTGGACGAGGCGGTCAGGCGCCTGCGGACAGATGGTGAAGAGGCTATCGAGGCGGATCTTGCCAGGGTGTCACCGCTGATGCGAGAGCACGTGCGCGTGCTCGGCCGCTACCACTTCACTCTGGACGAATCGGTATCCGAAGGAGGGCTGCGTCCACTACGGGATCCCGCCGAATTCGACGAGTACGAGTTCCCACCGCCTGAATCCGACGGAGCGCCACTCTAACTCCAAGGGCAAAGATGTTTAGAACAGCCCGGAACCTACCAAGCCATGTTTGCATAGAATTGCTAGCATGGCTTAGCGTAAGATCTTGCGTGATTGCTACTCAGACCCCGTCCTCTCCTACCGCCGCAAAGGGGCGGGATAGGCAGACCTCCCAAAGACCATCGTGCCGTCCTCGGAGGCATCTTGTGGGTAGCAAGGACCGGCTCTTCGTGGCGAGAGATGCCTGAGGAGTACGGCAAATGGGAGACCGCCTACCGGCGCCATGAACTATGGTTAAAACAGGGCTTGTGGC
>JBARZO010000083.1:0-3800 GCA_049650165.1 Rubrobacteraceae bacterium | reverse complement strand
CGCCGGGTTGACCGCCCGGAGGATATACAGGATGCCCTCGACTGGGCGGTGCAGGCCAGCGAGGAGCAGGGGGTCCCGGCGCTCGTGGAGATCATGTGCGAGCGGGAAGTAAACGCCGCGATGGGCCTCTCCATAGACAAGATAAACGAGTACGAGCCCATCCTCGACGGCGCCGAAGAGCTTGCCGGCCAAATAGTCGGGGGTGTGCCGGAGAGAGACTGAGGAGACCGATGGAAGAGAGCCTAAGAGAGATAATGGCGGCGGGTCTCTCCGCCGCCGACCCCGAGAAAGCGGTCGTCCGCTCGTTAGCAGTCGAAGGCGATCGCATCAGCGCCGGCGGCGAGACCTTCGAGCCGGAAAGGATCTTCATACTCTCCGCCGGTAAAGCGGCGGGACCGATGGCGCAAGCCGCCGCAGAACTTCTAGGTGAACGCTTGGCGGATGGCCTGGTCGTCACCAAAGACGCCCACAAAGAAGGCCCGGAGAACCTGGAAACCGTCTACGCTTCGCACCCCGAGCCGGACGAGCGCGGCGTAGAGGCGGCCCGCAAGGCTCGCGAGTTGGCAGAGTCGCTCGGAGAAGGGGATTTGCTCCTGGCGCTCATTTCCGGCGGGGCTTCGGCGCTCCTGGCCGACCCTGCGCCACCGATAGAGATCGAGGACTTAAAGCAACTAACTTCGGACCTGCTCAAAAGCGGGTCGGATATAGAGGAGATCAACGGCGTCAGGAAACACGTTTCCGTCTTGAAAGGCGGTGGCCTGGCGAACCTGGTCCACCCGGCCCCAACCATTGCCCTCCTGCTCTCGGACGTAGTCGGCGACGAACCCTCATCCATCGCCAGCGGCCTCACCACACCAGACCCAACCACCCTGGAAGACGCGAAGGCAACCCTCGAAAAATACGACATTGAGCCTCCAGAAAGCATAGTCGAACATCTCGAAAACGCCGAAGAGACCCCGAAGCCCGGCGATAAAATCTTTGAAACCGTCGCAAACGTGGTCTGTGGCGGCGGCCGTCACGCCTCCGAAGCGGCGGCCGAGAAGGCCCGAGAGCTGGGTTACGAACCACTTATTCTCTCGACCCTACTAACCGGCGACGCCGCCGCTTCGGGGGAATTGTACGCGGCCATAATTCGGGAGACGCTGCAGAGCGGCAACCCCCTGGCGGCGCCCTGCGCCATCGTGAGCGGCGGCGAGGCTACCGTGACCGTGCGGGGAAACGGCACCGGCGGCCCAAACCTGGAATTCGCGCTCTCGCTCGCCGTCGAGCTGGATGGGGTAGACGGTTGGACAGCCTTCGCCATAGACACCGACGGCAACGACGGTTCGACCGACGCGGCGGGCGGACAAGTTGACGGTGAGACGGCGCAAAGGATGCGTGACGGTGGAAAAGACCCGGCCCGCTCGCTCTCCGACAACGACGCTTATCCGGCTCTCAAAGCTGCTGACGCCCTGGTCCTTACCGGACCGACCGGCACCAACGTCAACGACCTGCGGGTGGCGCTGGTCGAATGATTTCACTATGATACGGCGCAGCGATTGCGTTGAGCGCTTGGAGAGGAGACGAAAGAAAATAGCATAGGAGCAAACCGGAGGAGTAGTTCTAAGTCTAGGGAAAGGGGAAATCTTTGGAAAACATAGCAGTTCTAAGCCTTCTGGCGCTCGCGCCAATTCTAACGATAGGGGTCTTGCTCGTCGGATTCAGATGGCCGGCGGTATGGGCCATGCCTGTAGGATATGTGGTTGTCGTAATTATCGGTTTGCTAGTCTGGCAACTAAGTTTCGCAAGCATAGCGGCTTCGACAGTGCAGGGTCTGATCATCGCCCTCACCATCCTCTACATCGTCTTCGGGGCGCTGCTGCTTCTGGCGACTTTGTCTGAGAGCGGCGCCGTAAATACGATCCGGTCCGCGTTCACCGACATCAGCCCCGACCGCCGGGTACAGGTGATCATTATTGCGTTCCTCTTCGGCACCTTTCTCGAGGGCGCGGCGGGCTTCGGAACGCCGGCGGCGGTCGCCGCGCCCCTGCTGCTCGCGCTCGGTTTTCCGGCGATGGCGGCGGTCATGTCGGGTCTCATCATCCAGAGCACGCCGGTTAGCTTCGGGGCCGTCGGCACGCCGTTACTCGTGGGAGTCCAGGGCGGACTGCAGGGCGGTGGACCGGTCGAGAGGTACCTGTCGCAAGAGAACCTGGAGTTGGCGACTTATGTAACGGATACCATAACTTTGCGCGTGGTCCTGATCCACGCAATCTGCGGCGTCCTGATCCCACTGATACTTTGCTGCATGTTGACCGGCTTCTTCGGTGAGAACCGGAACTTCGGCGAGGGGCTCGGCGTCTGGAAGTTCGCCATCTTCGCCGCCGTCGCCATGCTCATACCCTACATTCTCTTCGGGTGGCTGCTGGGACCGGAATTCCCCTCGCTGCTCGGTGGTCCCATCGGCTTGCTCATAGCGGTGTTTGCGGCCCGCCAGAGATGGTTCATTCCTGATCAGCCCTGGGACTTTGGGCCGCGGGATAGCTGGGAAGACGAGTGGATGGGCAACGTCAACCCGGACGACCTGATTTCAGAGGTCGAAGGCGAGCATCGTATAGGCATCGTCAACGCCTGGGCCCCCTACGCGCTGGTAGCGTTCTTCCTGGTTATAACCCGTCTTCCGGCGCTCGGCTTGGTGGACATCCTATCCGGCATCTCCCTTACATGGACCGATATTTTCGGCCAACCGGGCATCGAGGCGGGCTTCGCGCCGTTCTACTTGCCGGGATTCATGTTCCTTATGGCGATCGTCATCACGTACTTCCTGCACAGGATGACCTTCCGGCAGATAAAGGAATCGTGGCAGGTGGCGGGAAAGCAGATCATCGGCGCGGGTTTCGCCCTTTTGCTGGCGTTGCCGATGGTTCGAGTGTTTATCAACTCTAGTGGAGACTACAACTCTTCGGGTCTCGAAAGCATGCCGGTTACGCTGGCCGAAGGCGCGGCTAACCTGGCCGGTGGCACCTGGCCGTTCTTCGCCCCCTGGATCGGGGCTTTGGGCGCTTTCGTCGCCGGGTCCAACACGGTGAGTAACCTGACGTTCTCGCTGTTCCAGTTCACCACGGCGGTCAACATCGGCATCGCCGGTTCGGCGGCGGTTGTGGTTGCGGCACAGGCTGTTGGCGGGGCCGCGGGGAATATGATCACGGTTCACAACGTCGTGGCGGCCTCGGCCACCTGCGGACTCTTGGGCAAGGAAGGCGCCCTAATCCGCAAGACGATCATCCCCATGACGTACTACGTGCTGCTGGCCGGCTCCATAGCCTACATCTGGGTCTACGGTTTCGGCATCAACCTCGGCACGATAGTTCTCATAGCCCTGATCGGGGTGCTCATAGCCCTCGGTGTCGTCGGCAACCGACAGGCCCAACAACAAGAATCAAAACAAGAGACTACGACCTCTTCGTAAAAAGTTTCTAAAAGAAGCTAGACGGCCCACCGAACTTGTGTCGGTGGGCCGTTCTGTTTGGCTTATAAAGGCTAGTTTCGTCCGTCACTTCTTCGGGCGTCCTCCGAGGTCTTTTGCCACCCACTCATCCAAACTCCGCTGCAGGTCAGGCTCCGAAGCGTCTAAGACTAGCCGCGTACCTTCACCATCTTCCAGAACCACCACCTGCACCGAACGCGATGGCTCTGAATCACCCCGGCCCGAAGAACTGGAGAGCAGCACGTTGGAAGCCACACCGAGCGCCGTCTTCCAAAAAGAAGGATCTTCCCGGCTCCGAACGTCATCTTCCTGAAAAACAGTCGTGCTTCCGGCG
>JBARZO010000082.1:0-6861 GCA_049650165.1 Rubrobacteraceae bacterium | reverse complement strand
GTCTGGGGCCTCTATGTCGGTGACTATGTCTACGCATTCGGGATTGGGGTGGAATCCTCTAACCCGGCTATCTATACATTCCTGGTACGTAGGTTTTCCGCCGCCTGTTGCTGGATATGTTTGTTGCGGGGCTGCTGATACACCTTTCTCGAACCCGGGGTCGTACCCTTCTCGGTAGCCTTTCTGGTACGCTTCCGATTGTGATGAGTTGTCGTACTGTTGCTTACCATTTCCAGCGTAACCGTCCTGGTAGCCGGCTTGCCAAGCCGCGTTCCACCCTTTGTTCCACTCTCCGTCGTTGCCAGCCGTAGATGCTTCTTCGTCAGCGTCTGGTGCTAGCGGTCCGGAATCCGGTGGTTCGAGACCGAAGTACGGAGGAAGATTGTCCAGAGAAGGACACTTGCTCTCGAACTCCGGTGTCAACGAATCTATCGTTGCTTGATCCCCGGCCTTTGCCGCGGCGTTAAGTTTATTTACGACTGTCTGGCACTCTTTTGGCAGTGCCGCGAGATTTTTTGCGTCTGAGGCGTGATCTCGGGCCTTATCCGCGTTCTTTTGGGCTTCTTCCGCGTGTTTCTTGGCTTCTGCCGCGGCTTTCCTTTCCGCAGAGCCTTCCGGTGTATCTTTAGCTTTCTCCCATGCCTGATTTGCGGCTTTCCAGGCACCTTGTGCGGCTGTCCCGGCGGCTTCCGCAGCAGCGGTAGCACCTGCCGCGTCTCCTGCCGCTTCGGCTTCTTCGGCTTCCCCCGCAAGCTTTAAGGTCTCGACGGAAAAGTCTTTAGCCTGACTCTGGTAATAGAATACGTTGTCTTCTGACTCTACACCTTCCCCGACGGGTCCTCCGCCGTCACCGGCTCCTTCTTCGACACCTTCGTCCTCAACAGATTCGTCACCCGGAAGCGAGGGCTCATCTACCAATTGATTCACAACTTGATCTGCATTTTCTGAAGCCTGTGACGCTGCCTCTGATGCAGAAGAACCGCCATCTATCGCCGTATTGAAACTTTCAGACGCAGCATCCGCTATCTGGTCGTTTGCGGCGTCGGCTGCTTCTGATCCACCCTGGGGCATATTTGCTCGAATAGTCTCATCGAGTTGTGCCTGGGCTATCCTATTTCCTTCCCGGGCTATTTCATTGGCTTCCCGGGCTATTTCAGTACTTTGATGAACCTTCTTCGCTTGGTATATAAAATAGAAAATGGTGCCGCCGGCGCTGCCTACTCCTACACCAAGTGCAATCTTATTACTATCCTTTTCTAAGCCTTTCGGTGAGTCTTTTACGGGCTGTACCTCTATAGTCCCTTCGTCAATATCCTCAGCTTCACCCTCGCCAGAGTCTTCACTGGAGTCGGCATTTGGATCTTCTTCTAGTGCTCCCGCTGCTGGCAACGGATTACCATTTGCATCGACTTCCACTTCGTCGCCGTTTGCGTCGACTGGGTTGTCGCCTCCTGGGGCGTCTCTTAGCTCGCCAGCAGCCGGTGTACCAGTTCCGGTTGAGCTGACTGGATTACCGTTTGCATCGACTTCCACCTCGTTGCCGTCTCCATCGACTGGATTGTCACCTCCGGGAGCATCCCTTAGCTCGTTTGCAGCCGGTGTCTCTGTCTCGTCTGCAGTTCCGGTTTCGCTGCCATCTTCGCCAATTGCGTTTGGATCTTCTTCTAGTGCGCCTGCTGGTGGCGGATTTTCAGATTGTGCCTGGGCATCTCTGGCCGTCACAGCCAGCGATGACATGATGCCGGTCAAGACAACACAAAGAGCCAGGGTATAGAACACTGATTGCCTCAGTGTTCTGTGTCCCCGGCCCAGTCTTGCCGGATCGTGGATCCAACTAAGCAAAATCTACTCCTTCGGTTGCTACGCTTTACAACGTGTTCGTGTTCTTCTGGTCTATATCGAGAGATCAGGCGCGGAGGCTTCTACAACTACCGTCTCTGAATCTCCCTGCCGCGGCCCTAATCCTGTTCGCGGCTTTGCGATTTATGCACTACGGATAGATCTCACCTCCACTGGCGGACACTGCCAGGTCGCTCGCGTTTCCGTCATGTCGGGCAACACTTTGCCATCCGGTTTTCAGAACGTAAACGCTGTTCGGTGCAGGTTTAGAGAGTTCTCTAAAATCTAGTAGTTTAGTGAGGAGTCTTACATCGATCTCGCCCTCTATAGAAGACTGCTTGAGAAAGTGCCTGTAAGAAGGTCGTGTATCGAATTGGATATGTGAATTAACAACATTGCACGGAGCTTAACTTATGATAACGTGGCGTTGCTACGGGAAACAGTCGTCACTGCTGTTGCGACAACTCCGTTGTCCCTTCTGCAGGATTTGGCGGCGAACCGTAAACCGGCAAGCCGAAGCGTAGGAAGGGACAATGGACTCTCAGAAGACACTTCCAATCGTGGATCGGCTGTTGGAGAGATCGGATGAAGTCGCCGATGAGTTGGTAGATGCCGTTGTAGAAGCCACGCCGGAACGCTTCAAGATCACGATCGAAGAGGAGACTCGACCGATCGTCGGAAAACTCGTACCGGTAACACTCGAGTGCATCGCGTGCGGCGGCACCCCGGAGGAGGAGCACCTGGATCTCATCCGTCATAGTGATCATAGAACCGTCAAGGAAGGGTTGCCTGCCTCCGCCGTTCTGAACATGATCCGGGCGTCTATGGTCCGGTTTACCTCGATTGCTCTGCGCCACGCGACCCCGGCGGACGCCGCCTGTATCATCACGGTTATGGGACGCTCCGCCGCCCTGACTCACATCTACGCTACGACTTACATTTCCAGGGTCGAAGGGAAGTCCCGCTGCCGGCCTAAGTGGTGGACGGAACAGTCACGGGTTACCAAGCAGTCACTCAAGCTCCTTTCGGAGGGCTATTCCACCTGCGAGATCGCGGAGGAGCTATGCTACAGTGAGCAGGCGATCTCCTACCATATCGGGAACCTGATGCGCCGGTTTGATTGCACCAACCGGACCGAGATGGTGAGCCGCGCCCACGAAGCCGGGGTGCTCGGTACTTTCGACGAAATGTCCGAGATCGTAAGCAATAGCAAAGCGTAACCTCGCTGCTGTCAGTCTATCTTCCCAGATAAGCTCGGTAGGCGGCACTTTCGGAAAGACATTCTGGCCCGAAATCGTATACCAGGTTCGGCGCGATCTACTTCTCTACTTCCTCGGGCGTTATGCTATTGTCACTGGCCCAGCCTAAAATACCCAGGCTATCAGCCACGGCTGGGTTACGAATCTTTATCGTCCGGACCAAAGACCGTTGTAAGAATGGCGGTGCCCGCAAATATCAGAAAGGTTGTTGAGAGGTCGGTGATTCCGGCGAGTAATCCGGCTAGATAGGAGCCGAGGATCTGGCCCGCTGCGAGCAGAAAGAAGGCAGACCCCAGGCCGGCGGAGGGACGTTCTCTAAAGACCCTAACGGACCATACGAGCAGTATGCCGGTCAACATGATGTAGGTGGCACCGAAGAGAGCGGCGCTCGCGTATGCGGCGTATAGGATGCCCGGAGCGATAGCCAGCATTCCTATGGAGACGGCCATTGCCAGCAAGGAACCACGCATCGCCATACCGAGCCCAAACCTCCTTACGAGGTCTCCTGCCCCGCCACCGGCCAGTCCTGAGACCCCGATCACAACCCAAAAGAGTGTCGAACCCAACTGACCTAGCCCGCCGGCCTGAATTACCAACTCCCTCGAAAACGTCCAGTAAACGGCACTCGCGATCCCCACTCCTACCGATGCCGCAAAAAGCCGCAAGGATCTGTTGCCAACCAGCCAGGTGAGTGTAAGGTCAGGTATATCCTTGGTCTGCGGCTCATACTCGTAGTAGCCTGAATCTTCTACAGTGTCTTTCTTGTTATGGGATGGCATGACGAAGATATTCCAAACCAGAACCATTATCCCCACTGCGGCGAAAGCTGCCCACGCCAGGCGCCATTGTCCAGTTGCTAGCAGCGCGACCGGACCCGAAAGGGCTACCCCGACGCTGGTGCCGGAGTTGATGAGCGCGTTGGCCCTGTCTTGCCCCGGATGATCGACTATCTTCGAGACCGCCTCGGCCATCGGGGGTGAGGCGAGTCCGGTGCTGCTACCTGCGACGATGACCCCAAAGGCGAGAAAAAGGGCGTTTGGGGCGGTGGAGATCACGGTCATCCCGACTACGGCGGTCAATCCTGCAGCGATTATCATTGATCTGGGGCCGACCCTCGAAGTGTAGACGAGTGAAATCACTATAGCCCCGCAGTAACCGGCATAGGAACCAGCGCCGATGGCTCCCAAGATAGAAGCATCTAGGTCGAATGCTTTCCGCAACTCCGGCAAGAAAAGTCCGTAAGCAAAGCGCGCCAAACCGTAGGTCACCGCGATCATCGCCAAACCGGCGGATACCAGACCAACGCTACACTTCGCCACAGAATTCATCTACCAGACTTGCTTCGATCGCCTCGCCGATCCGACACAGTGCATCCAACGCCCCGCCTCGACCAATCCGCACCAGGCCGGTAACCGGCAACAGGCTCTTCACCCCGCATCACCGCCAAACCACGGTCCATCTCCCTCAAGAAGTCCACGAACCAGCCCAACAACCTCGATATCACCGTCATGACCCTCCTCGCTGTCGGGGTACTCCAGTATATTAAATATACCGACCTGTATATTTGCCCTAGTATAAATACACAGACCTGTATAATCAAGGCTGAAGAGAGCCAATGAAGGGTTGTTTATGATTGAAGAGGGGAATCTGCCGGAACGAAAAACCAGGAGAAGACCTGCGGCTGAGAAGGTTTTGAGAAGCGCGTCGGAGTTGTTTTACCGGGATGGGATAGCGGCCACCGGGGTAGACACGGTTGTCGAGCACGCCGGTGTAGCGAAGAGGACGCTCTACAACAACTTCGAGGGCAAGGATGAGTTGGTTGCGGCTTACTTGCGCGATAGGGATGAGAGGTGGCGAACATCGCTCAAAGGGATAACCGACCAGTATGACGATCCCAAAGAGCGCTTGTTAGCGGCTTTCGAGGCTTATGGCGAGTGGTTGGTGGGTGATGATTACAGGGGGTGTGCGTTTATCAACGCCACCTCAGAGCTTGCGGAAGAAACTCATCCGGCACGTAAGGTAGCGCTCGCACACAAAGAAGGGGCAAGGGATCATCTCGCCGCCCTGGCGACCGAGGCCGGACTAAGAGACGCAGTTACCCTGGCTGAGAAACTGCTTTTACTCCTGGAAGGCGCGGCAGTGACCGCTTCCATGCGCAAAAGCAGTGAGCCTTTGGATATTGCACGAACTGTGGCCCTAGGGTTGATAGAAGACTAAATCACGGTTGTAGCGGCGGATCACCATCAAAGGTGTTCGATGAACGCTATTCCCGTTCGGTATCGTATCCCAGGTTCGGAGAAAGCCACTTCTCGGCTTCTTCCAGCGTCATGCCTTTACGCTTGGCATATTCTGTAACCTGATCTCGACCAATCTCGGAGACGCCAAAGTAGCGGGATTCGGGGTGTGAGAAGTAGTAGCCGCTAACGGCCGCGCCGGGGTTCATAGGACAGCTTTCGGGTAGTCTTCTGAGGTATGATGGAGGAATGATAGAGACCCGTTACGAACATGTCGTACTGGATGAGGATCATGTTTCCAGCATTGCTGGAACGACGATGAAAGTCGTGGAGCTAGTAGCCGAACAACGGGCCTATGGATGGAGTCCGGAAGAATTACAGTTCCAGCATCCTTATCTGGAACTCGGACAGATATATTCTGCGCTTGCTTATTATTGGGATCATCGTGAAGACCTCGACCGCGATATTCAGCGGCGTCTCGAACAGGTTGATAGTTTAAGCGAGGAGACCCGAAACTCTTCGCTGGCCGAAAAATTCCGTGCCAGAGGCGGACGATAACGCCGCTGCTGCTCTACATGGACCACCATGTCCCACGTTCGATAACCAATGGCCTGAGACTGCGTGGTGTAAATGTGATCACGGCCGCCGAAGACGGAGCCGGCGAATTGCGCGATCCGGCACTGCTAGAACGCGCGACAGAGCTGGGACGGGTACTTTTCACCCAGGATGACGACCTCCTTACCGAAGCGACGCGCCGCCAGCGGAAAGGGCAAACGTTTACCGGTGTGGTCTATGCCCACCAACTTCGCATATCTATTGGTGATTGCATCCGAGACCTGGAACTCATTTCAAAAGTCGGAGAACCCTCGGACATGTACGGACAAACGCTCTTCCTGCCACTGTAGCCGTCGGGCTACCAGAACGGTGTTGGGCGCTACCCTCGCTCGGTATCGTATCCCAGGTTCGGAGAAAGCCACTTCTCGGCTTCCTCGAGGGCCATGCCTTTTCGTTCTGCGTAGTCTTTGACCTGATCCCGCCCGATCTCCGAGACGCCGAAATAGCGAGACTCCGGGTGCGAGAAGTAGTAGCCGCTAACTGCCGCACCTGGGTTCATGGCGCAGCTTTCGGTTAGCGAGATGCCGGCGTTGTTCTCTACGTTGAGGAGGTCCCAGAGGGTTCGTTTCTCGGTGTGTTCGGGGCAGGCTGGATAGCCAGGAGCCGGCCGGATGCCCTGATACTCTTCCCGGATGATGGCTTCAGTGGGCAGAGTCTCGTTTGCCGCGTAGCCCCAGAACTCCTTGCGGACTCGCTCATGCAGCAGCTCGGCGAACGCTTCGGCGAAACGGTCGGCCAGCGCCTTGACCATGATGGAGTTGTAGACGTCGTTCTCATCTTCGAAGCGGCGGGCGATCTCATCCGCCCCGATACCGGCCGTTACGGCGAAGAGGCCGATATGGTCTTCCAGGACGGTGGTCTTTGGTGCGATGAAGTCTGCCAGCGACTGGTTGGGTCGGCCCGGTGGCTTCTGC